>CANKNL010000010.1 GCA_947483345.1 Chitinophagaceae bacterium
AAACAACCGTAAACAATACATTTGTTAAAGTAAGCATGGTCCAGCTATACATTTTAGGTGCCGAATTGGTAACCAAAAGATCAGCCCCTGCAAACTCATAAGTTCCAGTATCTGATACCGTTGAATTAAGTTTATACTCAAATTTTCCATTGGCATCAAACCTTACAAAATTTTCAGGTTTTGGCTGAGACCTGATTATGGTATCACTCATAAAAACACCTCCATAAAATAGCTTAAGCTGAACTCTGTTGATGACCCATTTGCCAACAACCTGTTGTTCTTTAGGTAAATTAGTGCTGGTATCTGCTTTAGCACAAGAATTACAGATGACAGTAACCGAGAACAGGCTGGCCATTAATAATAAGGAAGAATAAATGGTTTTCATTTAAAATAAGCTATTGGTTATTGGTATAACGTAATATGGGGTACTTTATTGCTTGATTTTTGGCTTATGTACAAAACGGATCACACCACTTTTCTGGAGGTCGGATGAGATACGTACTTCATAGCGGTTATCACCGTCATTTACAACCATTAAAGCCGTATTAGGCGCTATGGTGCCCAGGTTTTCTGCATACATGATCAGCTCATTTAACTCCCTGCTTTCGTCAACATTTAATTTTAATCTAAGGGCTTTATCGCTAAGCCGCTTATGTGATAATAATAATTCACCATTAAAAAACAGAGAAATACTATCGCCGTCTATCTCTCCATTATCGTATAAATCAACCGTAAAACCGGGATTGTCAATTTCAATGGTTTTTAACAGGTCATTACTTCTGTTCTGGTATTTGAGCTCCGTTATTTTTCTTTCTGCAGGTTCGGTTTTAAGTGCCTGTGGGATGGGTAAATTATTTGATGTGATTACTGTTTTTTTGGATAGCCGCTTTTGTATTTCCTCGCTGTCCTTTTTTTCAGGGTCCATTCTTTTAGCAGGCGGGGCAATTTTTTGTTTTGGTTCTGTTTTTACAATCGGTGGAGGCATGTTTTTCTTAGGTGCTTTGCTTACAACTGCAGGAGGAGTAGTTTTTTTGGGGATACTTTTTACAATCGGCGGAGCCACAGGAGCAGGTTTTGTTTTAACAGACGGTATTGCTTTTTTGGGTGTAGCTTTTGTTATGTTATCATTAAAATAGGCCGGATTTTTTTGCAATACCCTTCTTGATAAGGCAGTGGTTCCAAATCCGCAGTCGCCTGGTTGATCCGGAACAGGTATCCAGGTTCCTTCCAGTAACTGTTCATTATCTTTCTGAAAATAAGTTAAACGATGTATTTGAAAACAATTACGTATAGTAACCGGCACATTCGTTTTTGTACGTTCTGTTTCTTTTACTTCAATATATTTACTGGCTTTGTTTAAGGTGCCGTTTAATTTACAGATGGTATAGTAACGTTTGCCTGCATCACTAAAATAAGTATAGGAATAACCGGTTACTTTGGTTCCTCTCACCTCTATTTCGAGAATATATTCACATCGGTCTCCACCCCAACCGGTAAAAGCAGAACTTTTATCAACGAACTCGCCCTTCCATTGTCCGGTAAAGTTTTGGGCAAAAAGCGGGGAATAAAATAAAACAAATAAAATGCAGTGTACAAATGTCTTCATCTTTACAAAGATATTTTAGATAAATTTTTCCATAGCTAATACTTCGTTAAATTTGCAGACTGTAAGCCGCAAAGGTTTGCCAATAAAGATATGATAAAGATAACATTACCCGATGGTGCAGTTAAAGAATTTGAGCAGGGAATAACTGCCTTTGAAATAGCTAAATCCATTAGCGAAGGCCTGGCAAGAAAAGTATTGGCTGCCCATATTAATGCGGAGGTGTGGGATGCTCACCGGCCAATTGAAACGGATGCCTCTCTTAAATTACTCACCTGGGATGATACAGATGGGAAATCAACTTTCTGGCATTCCTCTGCCCATTTAATGGCCGAGGCTGTTGAAGCGGGTTTTCCCGGAGTGAAATTCTGGGTTGGACCGGCTATTGATAAAGGGTTTTATTATGATATGGATCTGGGGGATCAAAAAATCACAGAAGAAGACCTGATACTTTTGGAAAAAAAGATGAATGAACTGGCCAAGCAAAAAAATCTTTTTATACGAAAACCTATATCTAAGGCTGATGCAGTGCAATATTTTACCGAAAAAGAAGACGCCTATAAATTGGATTTACTTAACGGATTAACCGATGGGGAAATAACTTTTTATACCCAGGGAGGGTTCACCGATTTGTGTCGTGGCCCACATATTCCCAATACCGGCTTTATAAAAGCTATCAAACTTACCAGCATTGCAGGTGCTTACTGGAAAGGCGATGAAAAAAATAAGCAGTTAACGCGTATTTATGGTATTACATTTCCCAGTCAAAACGAATTGGATGAATATGTGTTGATGCTTGAGGAAGCTAAAAAAAGAGATCACCGTAAATTAGGCAAAGAACTGGGCATTTTTACATTTGATGATGAAGTGGGGCCTGGTTTGGCCTTATGGTTACCCAACGGTACTGTCATAATTGAAGCCTTAGAAAATCTGGCAAAGGAAACCGAAAAAGAGGCCGGCTACAAAAGAGTCGTTACACCACACCTGGCTAAAGAGAGTATGTATTTAACCAGTGGTCATTTGCCATATTATGCCGATAGCATGTTTCCGCCCATGGAAATGGATGGCGAAAAATATTATTTAAAGCCAATGAACTGTCCGCATCACCATAAAATTTTTGATGCAGAACCCAAAAGTTATAAAGACCTGCCATTCAGGATTGCAGAGTATGGTACCTGTTACCGCTACGAGCAAAGCGGCGAGTTATTTGGCTTAATGAGGGTTCGTTGCTTACATATGAATGATGCACATATTTATTGTAGTAAAGAACAATTTGCAGATGAGTTCAGGGCCGTAAATGACATGTATCAGAAGTATTTTAAAATATTTGGTATTGATAAATATGTAATGCGCCTGTCATTGCATGATCCAGAAAAATTAGGGCAGAAATATATCAATGAACCTGAACTTTGGTTAGAAACAGAAGAACTGGTTAGAAAAGTATTAATAGAAAGTAACATTCCTTATATAGAAGTTAAAGGGGAAGGCGCTTTTTACGGACCAAAAATTGATGTTCAGATATGGAGTGCAATTGGAAGAGAATTTACTTTAGCAACCAATCAGGTAGATTTTGCTCAGGGACGTAGTTTTAAATTAAGTTTTACAAATAAGGATAACAGCCCTGAAGTACCTCTAATTATTCATCGGGCTCCATTGGGAACACATGAGCGGTTTATTGGTTTTTTACTGGAGCATTATGCTGGTAAGTTCCCAACCTGGTTAGCACCGTTACAGGTTAAAATACTCCCTATCAGTGATAAGTTTATGTCTTATGCAAAGAACATTTTACAAACGCTTAAAAAAGCGGATATTCGTGCTGAAATTGATGACCGGAGTGAAAAAATTGGAAGAAAGATCCGGGATACAGAATTGGCAAAAGTGCCATATATGTTAGTTATTGGAGAGAAAGAGATGACTGATGGGCAAGTCTCTATTCGCAGACAGGGCAAAGGTGATTTGGGCGCTAAATTGGTAGATGAATTTTTGAAGGATATACTTAGTGAAATAAATGAAAGGGTGGCAGAGTAAAAAAAACACCAAACTAGTTGTGATTTTTGCATTTATTTGGTTTAATGACCATAAAAAAATAGATAACTAATAGGTTATTTAAAATAAAAGGATAATTTTGGCAGATACAAACAACATTGTAAACTAAAAATAATAAATGGCATTTCCACCAAGACCAAGGGGCGCATTTAACCCCCGTTTTAAAAAAGAGCAACAACAGGAACACCGTACCAACCACATGATAAGAGCAATTGAAGTGCGTTTGGTTGGCGAAAATCTGGAACCCGGTGTTTATTCACTTGCAGATGCAATAAAGATTGCCAAAGAACAGGAACTTGATTTAGTTGAGATATCTCCCGGTGCAAAGCCACCTGTTTGTAAGATTATTGACTATAATAAATTTTTATACGAAGAGAAGAAGAAGAAGAAGGAGATGAAGGCTAAATCCAAGACCAGTGAGGTTAAGGAGATACGATTCACGCCCAATACAGATGATCATGACTTTGAATTTAAAGTTAAACACGCCGAAAAATTTTTAGCGGATGGGGATAAGGTAAAGGCGCATGTGCAATTTAAAGGCCGTGCCATTATGTTTAAAGAAAGAGGCGAATTGTTATTATTGAAATTTGCTGATCGGTTAAAAGATGTTGGTGCTTTGGAGGGCTTGCCAAAAATGGAGGGGAAAAGAATGTTAGTGATGTTTGCCCCAAAGGCCAAACTCTCAAAAAGAAAACAGCAGGAAGCAAGTAGATTATGATATTAAGTTCTTTATAAAATGAAGGGAAGTTCTGACTTCCCTTTTTTTATTTTTCAAAATGTGAGCTTAAAATTTGTGTACAACTGTTGAAGCTACTGTTGTACAAATGATGATTTTAGCAACAGAAAGGAGGTAAATATCCTTTCGTAAATGATATTTGGTTGCTGATGTCTGTTGGTAAAGAATTAATAATGAATTTGGTTAGTCAGTAAAATGGATACAAGTCTCAATAAATACATCAGTGAAACAGGCTTCTGCAGTCGCAGAGAAGCTGATAAATACATTGATCAACTCCGTGTTACAATTAATGGTGTTGAGGCGATGAAAGGAAATCGTGTTGGTGAAAAGGATGTGGTTTTGGTTGATGGAGAACCCATTAAAAAAAAGAAAACGGCTGTTTATCTGGCATTATATAAACCGAAGGGAGTTACTTGTACCACCGATTTGAAGGATAAGTCAAATATCATTGATTTTGTCAATTTTAAAACACGGATATTTCCCATTGGACGCCTGGATAAGCGAAGTGAAGGCCTGATCTTTTTAACCAATGATGGGGATATTGTAAATAAGATCTTACGTGCCGGTAACCAACATGAAAAAGAATATATGGTTACCGTTGATAAACCAATCACACTGGATTTTATTCAAAAAATGCGTAGCGGCGTACGCATATTAGGTACCATTACCCAAAAGTGTTTTGTAAAACAAGAAGGCTCAAACCGTTTTAAAATAATACTAACCCAGGGCCTTAACCGCCAGATTCGACGCATGTGCGAGGCCCTTGGGTATAATGTGGAGAGCCTGAAACGCACCCGGATTATGAATTTGACTGTAAGCGGCTTAGCGCCGGGCAAATGGCGTTATTTTACCCCGGTTGAAATAGATACGATAAGTGAAATGCTTAAAAACTCCAGTAAAACAGCCGAGGGAACTGAGGGTATGGATGAGTAAAACTGATTAGTATCAGTCATTAAAATAATAAGAATCAGTAGATTGTTTTTTTGTGGTTGTAATTTGCAGGTTCTTAATATAACCAACGTGGGATTCAATTTACAAGGTTTTGGGAATTTGAATTTGCTGTTATTTTTTTTATTTGCTTTTTCTTTTACTGTTAAAGGGCAAACCCTTACTTTATATAGTTTTCCGCCTCCACACCCTTACCGGTGGAATAGTCCGCATCGATTACTGGTTAGTACTATCCGCAATTATTTATCAAAATCAGCATGCCGGCCATCCAGGATGTTGGGGCATATGGTGGTTGAATTGAAAAAAGACACAGCCGTATTTTTAACAGGGATGACCTCTGATAAAGCGACCGATTTAAAAAGATCAATTGTTAAAGATAAGATTGGGTTGGGGGTATTATTTGAACCTGTATCGGGGCATTTGGAAAAAAAGAGCCAGTTACAAACAGAATTAAAACTACGCACCGAAACCTACAAGGCTGCATTCATTTCTTTTAAAATAAGTGATTCTGTATATCATTACCTGTTAGCGTATATCGATTCATTTAAATTAAGAGGTTACGACAAAATTTATAATGGTTTGAATGAACCAAGGGCAGGTACCGGAAGTGGTTGTACAGCTTTTGGTATAAGTTTTCTGGAATTAATAGACGCACTTATACCGGAATACAGTTCAAACTGGGCAGTGCATATTAAGGTGCCTGAAAAATTAATCGGAGATAACCGAATCCAAAAGAAAATTAAACTTAGCCGTGTGTTTTTTACGTTTAAATGGGCAACAGGTAAAACAGCCTTTAAAAAACTAACTTTATACGAGCCTTATTTAATTTACCAATGGGTTAATAAAATATGGAAAAAGGATCTAAATAACCCTACGGCAAACTATCAATTTATTAAAACCGGTAATGCCAGGGGATTGCTGGTTGATAGTCGATCAAGTTTGCCCGTAAAGCCCATGTTTACGAAATAAAGCCTGAACCGCAGCTGCCTTTTGGTTTGATGTTTAATATTATTTCTTTAATTAGCTGATTTCCCTTACCTTTGCCGCCCGAAAAAGTATATTTCTTTTTCAGACATTTCCCACAAGGCTCAACAAGAGTCCCGTCGTTTCGGGAACGCCAGTAGGGAGTAACTAAAAACAGTTATGTAATGCCAAAGGTTAAAACCAACAGCAGCGCCAAGAAGCGCTTTAAAGTTACCGGTTCCGGTAAGATCATGTTTCAAAAAGCTTTTAAACGTCACATTTTAACAAAAAAATCCAAAAAACGTAAGCGTAATATGCGTAAAGATGGACTTGTTAGTGATGCCAACATGCATTTTGTAAAAAGATTACTGGGGATGAAATAAACTCACCGGAGAAACAACTATTAACTTTAAAAAAATTAAGATATGCCACGTTCAGTAAATGCAGTAGCCAGCAGGGCCCGCCGCAAAAGAATATTAAAAGCTGCCAAAGGATATTATGGCAAGCGTAAAAATGTATATACCGTTGCCAAAAACGTAATGGAAAAAGGGTTAACATACAGTTATGTTGGCCGTAAATTAAAAAAGCGTGAATACCGTACATTATGGATTGCACGTATAAATGCAGCCGTGAGAGCCGAAGGGATGACTTACAGTCAATTCATCAATAAGCTTGCCGTTAAGAAAATTGATCTTAATCGTAAAGTATTAGCTGATCTGGCCATGAATGAGCCTGAAACTTTTAAAAAATTAATTGATTCAGTTAAATAAAACTGACAGCAAAGATTTATATAAACCGGTAGTGATTAGTTCGCTTCCGGTTTTTTTATAAATTAGTTTGTACATTCTGTTATTTTTGTATTAATTATTAATAATTAAAATCAGTAAATCAATACATGGATAATACTTATAATGACCTGGTGCAGCAAACCTTTAAATTTCCGCAGGAAGATTTTAAAGTAAAAAATGAATATCTGCAGTATAACGACTTGGATATAAAAGCATTGATTGATAAATATGGCACGCCTTTAAAACTTACTTATCTGCCAAAAATTGGAAAGCAAATAAATAAGGCCAAACTGATGTTTGCCAATGCGTTTAAAAAACATAAATACGAAGGCAAGTATAATTATTGTTATTGTACCAAAAGTTCACACTTTTCATTTATTGTGGAAGAGGCTTTGAAAAATGACATTCACCTGGAAACCTCTTATGCTTATGATATTGACATTATTAAAAGATTGTATGCTAAAAGAAAGGTCAATAAAGATGTTTTTGTTATTTGTAATGGGTATAAACAAAAGCCATATATCAGTAGAATTGCCAATCTTTTAAACAGTGGATTTAAAAATGTCATTCCTATTTTAGATAATGTGGATGAACTTAGAGGGTATATCAAATCTGTGAAAGTGCCTTTTAATTTGGGCATTCGGGTGGCTGCTGAAGAAGAGCCCAATTTCCCTTTTTATACCTCAAGATTAGGCATCAGGGCAAAAGATATTCTGGAATTTTATGTTGATAAGATTGAAGGTAATGAACACCGGTTTCAGTTAAAGATGTTACACATTTTTTTAAATAAGGGTATTAAGGATGATATTTATTACTGGAGCGAATTGAATAAAGTGATCAACCTGTATTGCCAGTTAAAAAAGATCTGTCCCGAACTGGATTCTATAAATATCGGTGGTGGTTTTCCCATTAAACATTCACTTGGGTTTGATTATAACTACCAGTTTATGATCAATGAAATTGTACGCAATATTAAAGTGGCCTGTAAAAGATCCAAAGTACCCATGCCGCATATTTTTACTGAGTTTGGCAGTTACACCGTAGGAGAAAGTATGGCACATATTTACAGTGTAATTGGACAAAAAATGCAGAATGATAAGGAGACCTGGTATATGATTGATTCTTCTTTCATCACTACCTTGCCTGATACCTGGGGTATTGGCGAAAAATTTTTAATGCTGCCCATTAATAAATGGGATAATGAATACCAGCGGGTAGTATTAGGTGGCATTACTTGCGATAGTCATGATTATTATGATAGCGAAGAACATATTAATGAAGTGTTTTTACCTAAAGTAGGCGAAGGGGAACCGTTATATGTTGGATTCTTTCATACTGGTGCTTACCAGGATCAGATCAGTGGCTATGGGGGAATTAAACATTGTCTTATTCCTTCTCCAAAGCATATTATTGTGGGGTATGATAAGAATGGTAAATTAGTTGATTGGGTTTATGCTAAAGAGCAAACGGCACAAAGCATGTTGCGAATACTGGGTTATTAAGTATGACCAAATTATTTTTTATGAAAAGGTTGTTAGTTTTTTTACTGATTATAAATACAGGGCTTGTTGTAGAAGCGCAAACTGCAGAAGATTCATTAAAATCAGTTATCAATAATTTATTTGTGGCCATGAGAAACGGGGATGCTGTTTTATTGAAAACAGTATTTGCCGACAGTGCTATACTGCAAACACTGGTTAATGAAAAAGCCGGTAAAACAGTCATCAGAAATGAAGAAGTGGCCGGTTTTATAGATTTTGTAAGCAAGCAATCTAAAAATGCTGCAGATGAAAGGATTGTTTTTGATGTTATTAAAATTAATGGAGATCTAGCCATAGTATGGACGCCATATACATTTTTCTATAATGGTAAATTCAGTCATTGTGGCGTTAATTCATTTCAATTGATCAGGTTAAATAGGGAATGGAAAATTCAATATTTAATTGATACCAGAAGACAAAATGGATGTGAATAAAAAAAGGGCATTGTCGCGATTGATAATGCCCTTTTTGATTTAAAAAAACGGCCCAAATCAACTGGTTGTTGAATGAAAAAAATTATTGAATCACGATATCTTTTGCGTCGTTTTTTACATCTTCTTTTTTGGGCAGTTCCAGTTTTAAAATACCATTTTCGTATTTGGCTGCAATGTTGGCTGCATCAATTTTTTCATCAATTGTAAAACTGCGCTTAAAAGATTTGTAACTGAATTCTTTGCGAATTGTTTTTACATGCTCTATAGCCGCTTCGGTTTTCTTTTCGAAACTGATGGTTAATAGTTGGCCTTCGACTTTTACCATAAAATCGGTTTTATCGATGCCGGGGGCCGCTAATTCAATTTGATAAGAATCAGGCTTTTCAACAATATTTGCCGGTGGAAAATGCATCACATCTTCACGGATTGATTTACTGAAATTGATAGGAAATTCATTAAATAATTCGTGCATCAATCCATCAAAGGATTTGTTAATTGGGTTGTTTACTTTTACGAGTGTCATTGCTATTTTTTTTAGGTTAAAAATTTGTATTTTATAAAAAAGCTTGTTCAAATAATATTCCAACTAAATTTTGAAGACAAGTTAACAAAACAGACTTCTTAAATAAGCCATTATGGCTTATTTAAGATATTTGATGTGCCATAATTTCCGATTTGTAAATTTCGATATTGGGAATTGTATTTTTATTTTAATTCTTATTTGCCAGAAGTTTGTAATTTTGTAATCTCATAAAAAAAATTATAGATATGTATCCTGAAGAAATTGTTATTCCCATGAAAGAAGAATTAACAGAAAATGGATTTTCTGAACTCTTAACTGCTGGGTCAGTAGAAAATAAGTTAGCTGAAAATGGAACAACCTTAGTAGTGATTAATTCTGTTTGTGGTTGTAGTGCAGGTACTGCACGCCCGGGTGTTTTAATGGCTATACATAATGCGGTTAAAAAACCGGATAATCTAAGTACCAGTTTTGCGGGTTTTGATGTTGAGGCTGTAAATAAAATAAGAGAGCATTTAATGCCTTATCCGCCTTCATCTCCGGCGATTGCATTATTTAAAGATGGAAAACTTGTTCATTATATTGAACGCCATAATATTGAAGGAAGAAGCGCACAAATGATTGCAGAGAATTTGATCGGTGCATTTGAACAGTATTGTAATTAATTCTTTCTGTAAGTACTACACTAAAGCCTTCTGTTTTTTACAGGAGGCTTTCTCTTTTCATTTTAGTTAAAAGCTTTAATTTACAGATATAAAGCGAATCTGTATATTGCAGTATAAATTAAATAACCTCAATTTAAGCGATGTATCCCAACTTATATTATGTATTTAAAGACTGGTTTGGTGTAACCTGGCATGGGTTAAGTTTTTTAAATACGTTCGGACTGCTTGTTGCCATGGGCTTTGTTACGGCTGCTATAGTTTTAAGTTCCGAATTGCAACGTAAAGAAAAAGAGGGATTACTATCACCACGGGAAGAAATGATAACTGTTGGGAAGTCAGCTACATTCAGTGAATTGATTATTAATGCGATCGTTGGTTTTATTTTTGGATATAAGATATTCGGTCTCTTTTTTGATAAAGCGACCGAGGTTAATCCACAGGATTATATTTTTTCGGCTGAAGGTAATATACTGGGCGGATTGCTGATAGCTGTATTTTTAACCTGGGTTAAATGGCATGAAAAAAACAAACAGAAATTAAAAGAACCCGAAAGGCGAAAGGTGCGTATTTGGCCGCACGACCGGGTTGGCGATATTATTATATTGGGATTGATTTTTGGTATTATCGGAGCGAAACTGTTCGATAATCTGGAAAACTGGAGTGATTTTATTAAAGATCCAATTGGAAGATTATTTTCAGCAAGCGGACTAACTTTTTATGGGGGCTTAATTTTAGCAGCTATAGCTATTTGCTGGTATGCTGCCAAAAAGGGCATAAAAGTTATTCATCTGGTTGATGCTGCTGGCCTGGCGTTATTGCTGGCCTATGCGGTTGGCCGTATCGGTTGCCAGGTATCAGGCGATGGTGATTGGGGTATATTTAACAGTGCATATGTTGTAAATGCTGAAGGCAAAGTAGTTGAACCAGGTGAAAATGGCTTTACAGATCAGCTTAATAAAAACGCAGCCTATTTTTTAAAGGGTGAGGTATATACAAAAGATTCTGTATTGGTTCAGGTAACTGACCGAACCTATGAAAGTTTGGATAAAGTACCACACAAGTCATTGAAAGCGGCTTCTTTTATTCCTGTATGGATGGTTGCTTATACCTATCCTAACAACGTAAACAAAGATGGCGTTTTAATACCGAATTGTACAGAGGAGCATTGCAGGGCCCTGCCTCAACCGGTTTTTCCAACAGCTTTTTATGAAACCCTAATTTGTACCGTATTATTTTTAATCTTATGGAGCATTAGAAGGCGTATAAAAGTACCCGGGGTTATGTTTGGTATGTATCTTATTTTAAATGGGGTAGAACGGTTCTCTATAGAATTATTTAGGGTAAATAACACTTATTCCATATTTGGATTTCATCCTACGCAGGCCGAAATTATTTCATGCCTGTTAATTATAGCCGGAACAGTATTAATAACAATTGTTAAGTTAAGAGCTTCTAAAACGACCTGATAATTTATTCTCCTTTTAGTTAATGTAACTTTTATTCTTGTGTAACGTATACAGTTATATTGCCAAATATCACTGATATTAACCGTCCAATACAAAACAATGTACTATGTAAAGCCGAGTACTTACTTTTGTTAAGTAGTTATCAAAGTATATAACTGCTTATTTAAAAGCCGCCCGATAGCCATTCGGGTTTAAAAACAAAAAGTATAGCCATGAACAAATTTTTCAGCCTGCTGGCTGCTATGACCATTGGTATGTCCAGCATTGCCCAAACCGGAGGCTTAGTATCCGGAAGTATTAAAGACGGTGGAAATCAAAAAATAATTGATGCCGCATCCGTTTCTCTCCTTAAAGCCAAAGATTCTGTTTTGGTAAAAGTTGCCATAACAGACAAAGCTGGTAATTTTTCATTTGAAAATGTAAAAGATGGTGATTACCTGGTATTGGCCACTTCTATTGGTCATGTTAAGACTTATAGTTCTACTGTTACCATTTCTGCAGGTAATGCATCTGCAACTGTAGGTGTTTTGCAACTTGTTCCATCTGATAAGGCAATGAAAGAAGTTGTAGTAAGTTCAAAAAAACCTTTAATTGAAAGGAAAATTGACAGAACCATTGTAAATGTGGATGCTTCTATTACCAGTACAGGAAGCACTGCATTTGAAGTTTTGGAAAAATCGCCAGGCATTTCTGTTGATAAAGACGGTAATATCAGCCTGAAAGGGAAAGCAGGCGTGATTGTTTACTTAGATGGCCGACCAAGTTATTTAAGTGGAACTGATCTGGCAAACATGTTACGTAATATGTCTGCCAGCCAACTGGAGCAAATTGAAATAATGACCAATCCGCCAGCAAAGTATGATGCAGCCGGTAATGCGGGTGTTATCAATATTAAAACAAAAAAGAACAAACTCTATGGTTACAACGGAAGTGTAACTACCGGTTACACACAAGGCAGGTATGCCCGATTTAATGAAGCATTGAGTTTTAATTACAGAAACAAAAAAGTAAACTTCTTCAGCAACTTTAATTACAACCGCAATCACCGCAGCCAGGAGCTTTATATTCTCCGGAATATGCGTAATGCGAATACAAAAGTGATTACTTCAATCTTTGATCAGCATACAGAAATGGAAAACCAAAGTCATAATTACAGCGCAAAAATCGGGATGGACTATTCCATTTCAAAAAATACAACACTGGGTGCAGTAGTAAACGGATTTTATAATCCAAGTTTGTGGCAAAGCACCTCTAACACTTTTATTAATAATCCTGACGGAAGTTTAAGAGAGAAAATTATTTCATATACACAAAATGAAGAAAAGTGGAAAAATTTCAGTACAAATGTTAATTTCAGAACCAAGTTAGATACAGCAGGACAGGAGCTTACAGCCGATCTGGATTTGATTCAATACAAAGCAACCAGTGTGCAGCCACTTACAAGTACCTATTTTGATAATGCAGGAAACCAGTTAAAAGCTTCGGATGTTTTAAATGGTACTTTACCTACCAATATTAAAATTTACAGTGGTAAAGTAGATTATACATTGCCATTGAAAAAGGATGCAAAATTTGAAGCCGGTATAAAAACCAGTTTTGTAAATACTGATAATAATGCCCGGTACGACAGTGTAAAAACAGGATATTCAGTTTTAGACAGCGCAAGAAGCAATCATTTTATTTATGATGAAAATATAAATGCTGCTTATGTAAATTACAGCAGGCCACTGGGTAAAAAATGGACAGCACAACTTGGATTGAGAGTTGAGAATACAAACTCAAACGGAATTTCAAAAGGTTATACTTTTAATAAAACTCAAAATAAATTTGAGTACACAGAAACAAAGTTTAAAAGATCATACACCCAATTATTTCCAACCGTCTATCTGCAATACACGGCTAATGAAAAGAATCAGTTCGTTATTAATTATGGCCGCAGGATAGAAAGGCCCGATTACCAGGATATGAATCCATTTGTTCACTTTTTAGACCGGTATACTTTTGAGCAGGGCAACCCCAATTTAAGTGCACAATTTGCTCATAATATCGAGCTGAGCCATACTTATAAGGGCTTTCTGACTTCAACCGTTAACTATACCAAAACCACAGATATCATTCAAATGGTATTGGAGCAAAATGATGTAACCAATGAAACGTTTGTTAAAAAGGCTAATATTGCCAGCAGCGAGCAGTTTGGTTTAGCCATTACTGCAAATAAGTCTATAACAAAGTGGTTAAGTGGTAATATTTATGCCAATGTTTATAACAATCATTTTAAAGGTGTTGTTGGTGTTGAACCTATCTCATTAGGTATTACAAGCTATATGGTACAATTACAAACCCAATTAAAATTTAATAAAGGTTGGGCGGCTGAGTTAAGTGGTTTTTACCGCAGTAAAGGATTAGAAGGAGTGATTTTCATTAAACCAATAGCCCAGTTTAGTGCCGGTGTAAGTAAGCAGGTGTTAAAAAATCAGGGTAGTCTCAGGCTTAATATCCGTGATATCTTTGCAGGCAGTGTGTTTAAAGGGTATAGTAGATACGGTACCGTTGATGCAAATTTTAAAAATGTAAACGATAGCCGGGCAGTTAGTTTAACTTTTACCTACCGTTTCAATAAAGGGAAATTAAAAGCCAGTAGTGGCAAAAGAAGCAGCGGAGCCAGTGATGAACAAAACAGGGTAAAAAGCGGCAGCTAAGGTAAATGTCGAAAATTTAATGTGCGAATATCGAATGTGTGCTCAATTTGTAGATACATTCGATATTCGCATTTCTTAACATTCGGCATTATTTGATATTTTTGTAGAAAATAACTGCCATGGCTTCATTTGATCTTGTTAGTAAAGTTGATTTGCAAATGCTGGATAATGCCATCAACACCGTCAACAAAGAAATTACCAATCGTTTTGATTTTAAAGGTTCGCATGTTGTGATTGAGTTAAATAAAAAGGAATTTAAAGTAAACCTGGAAGCAGACAGTGATATGAAAATAACCCAGATTACGGATGTGATGATTAGTCGTAGTATGAAGCAGGGGCTTGCAGCAGAAATTTATGATTTGAGCAAAGCGCCATTTCAAAGTGGAAAAGTTGTAAAAAAGGAAGTGCCTGTAAGAAATGGTATCAAGCAGGAAGATGCCAAGAAAATAGTAAAACTGATAAAAGATAGCGGATTAAAAGTTCAGGTAGCCATTATGGATGATATTATTCGGGTAACCGGTAAAAAAATAGATGATTTGCAGGAAGTTATTCAGGCTACCAAAACCTGGAATGTAGGGATTGCCCTGCAATATATTAATATGAAAGGCTGATAACTAATTGTGAATTCAATTAAAAATGACCTTTTTTAAAGCCCCAAACATGTGGCGATAGGGAGTAGCCTCTATTAAATATAACATAATCCATTTTTTAGAAGGATTTTAACTCAAAAAAGCCTAATTTTGCATCTTTCTAATAATAATACGGCAAAACCCGTATGCAAAAATTAAAATAATATGAAACAAGGCATTCACCCGGGTAATTACAGATTGGTTGTTTTTAAGGATATGAGTAATGGAACTCAGTTCTTAAGCCGCTCTACAGCTTATTCAAAAGAAACGGTTACCCATGAAGATGGTAAAGAATACCCGGTCATTAAACTGGAGATTTCAAATACCTCTCATCCATTTTATACAGGTAAAAACGTATTGGTAGATACAGCAGGTAGAATTGATAAATTCAACAAGCGGTACGAAAAAAAGGCAAAATAATTTTTATAGAGATTATGTGCTCTATTTAAAGTTTGTTTTTCATGGCTATACTTTAAGTCCCTTCGGTTCTCCGGGGGGATTTTTATTTTGTATTTTTGCAACATGCAAAAGATCATTTTTACAGAAGAATACTGTAAACCGGAAAATCTCCATCCTTTTACATATACCCGCCATATACAGGATATCCGTATGGGGATTTTGACCATTCGTGAAAAATGGGAGCGGTATTTAAAAATGGGTTCAGCCGATAAATGGGAAGCGCATTACCTGGATGATGCCGGATCTGTAAAAATAGAAAAGGGAATAGGTGCTGATGATTATCTGTTAATACATGCCAATGTAATACCGACTAAAGCGGTTATCAGTAAAATCAAAAAACTACAAAATGGCGAATTTCTTATTTCAGGTAAAGAGGGTGGCATGGCATTTAAGTTTTCAAATAAAGAAGTACTCGGTCTTCATAAAATTAAAATTACTAAGTCTGTAGCGTATAAAGGCGATATGAAAGCTATTCATTATCCCTGGCATATCGTTCAAATGAATGATTGGGCTTTGCGGGAAGACTTTGATTTAATGACTACCGGCAGAAAAAGCAAACCCTTATCCAAAACCAATAAACTGGTTAACCCATCTCAGATCTTTGTTGAAGCTGGTGCAAAAGTTGAGCATTGCCTGTTAAATGCCAGTGAGGGCCCCATTTTTATAGGTAAAAATGCCTGTATTATGGAAGGAAGTTTATTACGGGGGCCGGTAGCTGTTTGTGAAGGGGCCATTGTTAAAATGGGAACCAAAATTTATGGTGCAACCACTGTTGGCCCTTATTGTACAGTTGGCGGAGAAATTAAAAATTCAGTTTTATTTGGTTATAGCAATAAAGCACATGACGGGTATTTAGGTGATAGTGTAATAGGAGAGTGGTGTAATTTGGGTGCAGGTACAAGCAACAGTAATGTAAAAAACAATGCCGGCGAGGTGAAGTATTGGGTTGATGCTGATAAAAAAGAAATGGTTGCCGGTGATAAAGGCGGATTATTGATGGGCGATTATTCGAAAGCAGCCATTAATACATCTTTTAATACTGGTGCCGTAGTGGGGGTATGCTGTAATGTAGTTGCAGCAGGCCTTACCCCAAAACTTATATCCAATTTCTCTTGGGGTGTTGATGGAATAATCAAGTATAAATTAAAAAAGGCGTTGGTTGATATCGATAATTGGAAAAAAATGAAAGGTTTAAATATAACGGACAGGGAAAAACAAATTTTGACAGATATTTACAAACTTTACTAAAAATAAATATAATGATGCGTAAACAAATTGCAGCAGCAAACTGGAAAATGAATTTAACCCTTCAACAGGCAGACCAGTTAATAGATGAGTTATTAGACATACCACATGATCTTAAAGACTATCAGGAAGCCGTTTTTGGTGTGCCATTTCCTTTTTTGTTTAACATTAAAAATAAATTGGCGGGGAAGAAAAATAGTTTTGTAGCTGCTCAAAACTGTTCTGATAAAAATGCCGGTGCTTATACCGGTGAAGTGAGTGCGGCGATGTTAAAAAGTATCGCAGTTGATTATGTAATAATCGGCCACAGTGAGCGTCGTGAATATTTTAATGAAAGCCATGCTACGCTTGCTGATAAAATAAATATTTGTTTTGAGACCGGTTTAAAGCCCATTTTTTGTTGCGGAGAGCCATTGGCAATCAGGGAAGCTGAAACACAAAACAGCTTTGTTGAAACGCAGTTAACAGAAAGTTTATTTCATTTAAATGCACAACAGCTAACCGGTTTTGTTATTGCTTATGAACCCATTTGGGCCATTGGTACCGGTAAAACAGCCAGTAACGAACAAGCACAGGAAATGCATGCGCATATACGAAGTATAATGGCTGGCCAATATGGTGCTGTTGTTGCGGATAGTATTTCAATTTTATACGGCGGAAGTGTAAAGGCCAATAATGCAAAAGCTATTTTTTGTCAACCTGATGTTGATGGTGGATTGATAGGTGGAGCCAGTCTTGTTGCAACTGAATTTGCAGCGATCATCAATAGTTTAAAATAATCAGGGATTATCAGTTTTGTTTAACTGGTTTGTATTTAATGCAGCCGGCACAAAGCTGTTTAATTTTTCCAGATCTAAAATCGTTTTATTAGCTTCATCATTGCGGTGATACATGGGTATGAATTTGGCACCAACCACAATCTCTTTAAATGTATAGGAACTGCGGGCTACCACAGTATTGCTAAACATGTCATCAAAAGCCTTAATAAAAACGAGGAATTCTCCCTTTGTATTTTCAAAATCGTCTTTCGAAAAACCAAACAAGGGGCTTTCTTCTGTTATCGGATGAACAATGGTCCAACTTAAAGTAAGTGAATTAACGATATTAAACTCCAGCGTTAACGGGAAAAAATTATTTTTTTTGGTGCTATTTTCTTCTACGATAATACCCACTGTTAATTTGGCTTCCACATCTGTTAAGGTGATGTTTTTAAAAGGAGCAATACGTAGCATTAAGGCATTTATGTTTTTATAAGGTGCAATAAGTGCTTGGCCCGAAAATTTAATATGCGCCGTTGGTTTACTAAATCTCCCGTATAATAAGCCCGTGACCAGAGCAAAGCTAAGTAAGCCAATCAGGGCTTCAAATGCTGCAATAGCACTGGCTTCAAAACCAGAGGGACTAATGCGGCCATAGCCTACTGTGGTAAAGGTTTGGGTACTAAAGAAAAAAGCTTCACCAAATCTTTCAAGCTCATTTTGCGTATTCATGCCGCTTAAATGCTCTACGCCAATTATATAATAAAGTGCTGCAAAGGCCAGGTTTACCAATGTGTAAAAAGTGACAATCAGGGTTAAGAATTTCCATCTTGGCATGGCAAGCATGGCATGAAACCAGCTAATTCTTTCTAATAATCTAACACCCTTTTTTTCAATATTCGGGGTCCCATTTTTATTAACAAACCTGCCACCGTAATCAGCAGCATTTGTGCCAAAACCAGTGTTTATTTCAGTTTTTGCCTTAGCATTTAGTATACGAGGAAGCGCCATAATTAAAAAATTGATATTCTTAATGCAAAATAAGAATTAGCGGCTTAGGTTGAAGAAATTCTTTTGAACTAACTTGTGAATTATTAAATAATCGATTAATTTTTTATATGCAGGAATCGCTTGTCGACTTATTGCGCTGCCCGGTTACCAGAAGCAGGCTATCCATGATCATTATTAAAAAGGGTATTAAAATTTTGGATGGAGAAGAAATTGAAGTGATTGATGAAGCGGTATTATTTGCAGCTGATAGCTGGTTTTACCCTGTTATTAATGGTATTCCCCGTTTAAATATTGAAGCGGTAATTGACTATGCCGATTTTTTAAAATCAGCCATTCCTGATTTTGCTGAAAGAAAAGATAAATTGGTGGAGAAATACGCTTTTTTATTAAAACTGGTGCAGAAAAAAAATAAACGTACAAAAGACAGTTTTGCGCAGGAATGGGCACTATTTAACTACGATACTGATAAAACCTGGGATGCCGATGCCGCCGGCATGCTGAATCGATTTTTGAAAGAAACTGATGAAACTGTAGTAACACTTAAAGATAAAATTATTTTTGATGCTGGTTGTGGGAATGGGTTACTAAATACGTTATTGGCAAAAAACGGGATCACCAATATTGCCATGGATTTTAGTAACAGTATTGAAAAGGCATATGTGAGGAACCCGTATAGCCGCGTTCATTTTATACAGGGAGACGTACAGTTTCCTCCGGTTGCATTTAATCATTTTGATATTGTGCATTGCAGTGGGGTATTAATTGCAACCAATAATACAGAACTGTCTTTTTCTTGTTTAGAACCAACTGTAAAAAGGGGAGGCAAATTAAGTGTTTGGTTATATCACCATAGAAAAAACAGATTGCATAATTTATTTAATTATGTAAGGAAACTGACCTCCAGATGTCCTTTGGGGTTTCAATTCTATTTATATAGATGTACGATCTTTCCATTGAGTTATGTCATAAAAAGATTAAAAGGGAATAAGCAAAATGCAAGGGAAATGATGATTGATATTCTGGACTGGTTTACGCCGGAATTCAGATGGGAGCATGATCATGAGGAAGCCCGTGCTTGGTTTTATAAAAGACATTATACCCATGTACAGATCACATCAGATGAGGTGTTTGGGTTTAATATTACTGGCGAGAAGATTTAGTTTATTTTTTATAATGTATTCAATTACATTTGAACCAGACTATAAAAATGCTGATTTCAGTTTAAATTATAGATTCTATAATAGCAAATATGCAGGCAGGAAAAACACTATTACAAAGCATCTTCTGGAGGGGATTGTATTACGTATCTGCTTTTATTATCAATATTTTAATTGCCCGGCATTTTGAAGCTTCGGTAAGTGGTTCGGTTTACTATCTCAGCAGTATATATGCTTTTGCTGTTCTGCTTTCGAGCCTAAGTATTGAATCGGGTATTATTTATTTTACTGCCAAAGGGGATATCTCTGTTAACCGGCTTTTTAATTTTTCGATAGCCTGGTCATTGTTTATCGGGTTGTTGACTTTTGTTTTTGTCAATTATATTTTAAAAGAAATAGTTGACGGCATTTCTTCAACACTTTTAGTTATTTCAGCAGTAATGTATATAAGCGGTAACCTGTTGATTACCTATTGTGCGGGCATTTTTTATGCCAGAAATGATTTCATGCTGCCTAATGTGATTATAATTACGGGCACAATTATTTTAATTATTTTAATCCCGTATGGCGGTAAGTCTATAGTATACTCGGTTACTGATACAAATTATTTTTATATTTACTTTACTACGTTTTTTGTGCAGGGCATTTGTATGGCCATAGCAATAAAAAGGAAATATTTAAAAAAAATCAGAATACAGTTTCTAAACTTTGTAGAGTTCAGACTTTTATTCCGGTATTGCGCCCTTGCTTTTTTGGGAAATATTGTTTTTTTTCTGTTATACCGTATTGATTATTTTTTTGTTGAACGATATACAACAGCTGTTGAGTTGGGGAATTACATTCAGGTCTCCAAACTAGTACATCTCTTTTTTATACTGCCAACCATTTTGGCTACTGTTGTTTTTCCATTTACTGCGAGCGGACAAAAAGCAGAGATCGATAAATTCTTAACCCTGTTGTCGAGGGCCCTGTTTTTGCTTTATATCTTTGCCTGTTTAATATTGGGGCTAATCGGAAGCTGGCTTTTCCCTTTTGTGTTTGGTAAAAGTTTCACAGGTATGTATCAACCTTTTTTGTTTTTAATACCCGGCATATTATCACTGTCTGGTATCTTTACTTTAACTGCTTATTACGCAGGAATTAACAGAATTAAAGTGAATATTACAGGGTCATTATACGCACTCATGGTAATTTTGGCAGGCAATATTATTTTTGTTCCTAAATACGGTATCTCAGCTGCTGCATTAGTTAGCAGTGTAGGTTATGTGGTGTACCAGATTTATATTATTATGATTTTTAAAAAAGAATATCCCGGTTCAGCGTTAGATTTTTTTATCTTTAGATCAGCTGATTGGATAAAAATTAAAAACAGTATTTTAGTATCAATTAATAGTAAAAATGAAAGTCAGCAGTAATGAGATTTATATAAACGGAGCGTATTATGAAAATAATCCCACATGGGATATGGCCGATGCGTGTTGGAAAACTGATATCATTTTAAAAATTCTAAAAAAAAATAAACTAACTGTAACTGAAGTAATTGAAATTGGCTGTGGTGCAGGAGCCAATCTGGTTGAACTGGCAAAGAAAGATATACAATTGTTACATTTAAGAGGATATGATATTTCTCCACAGGCAATTGAACTGGCCAAGAAAAATGAATCAGAAAAAATTGTTTTTTTTAATGAGGATCTGACTGAAAAAGCGACGGTAAAAACGGAACTGATGTTGGTAATTGATGTGCTAGAGCATGTAGATGATTTTTATGGTTTTTTGAGAAAGATAAACCCCAAAAGTGCTTATTTCATTTTTCATATACCACTCGATCTGTCTTGCAGAACCATCATGAAACCTCATGTGTTACTGCAGCAACGTGAAACCGTAGGTCATATTCATTATTATACCAAGGACATAGTTGAATGGGCTTTGCAGGATACCGGTTATGAAATAGTAGACTGGCTTTATACCAAACCCATTACGGATATACAGCCCGCTGATTCTGTAAAACAGTTTATTAAAAAAACATTACGACAAATTTCATTTTTTATAAATAAAGATTGGAGTGTCAAAAAATGGGGAGGGTATTCGATTATGATTTTGGCTAAACAGTGAGTTTAGCATAACCTCGTATTCATAAATCATGGAAAAATATATTTAGGCAATAGGTTTAACTATTTGAGGATCACTCATTTTTTGCTGTTTGAAAAAGGCCATAAAATAACAGCCTACAGATTTATATAACAGAATGATATTTTTTTAATAAAATAGTTATAATGAAAATTTTATGGCTGGTGAGTTGGTATCCATCTACATTACATCCTTTTGATGGGGATTTTATACAACGACATGCGCAGGCTGCTGCTTTATTCACTGAGGTTGAAGTATTACATGTAGTTAAAGATTCGAAAGGTATTGAAACCCAAACAATAAAGGAAACAGTTCATGTAAATGAAAAGCTTACAGAAAGAATTATATATTATAAGCCATTTAAAACATCTATACAAATTATTGACAGGCTCTTATCACATTTACAATACAAGAAAATATGCAGGGCTGCATTAAAAAATTATGTTGTAAAACAGGGCAAGCCACCATTTATTCATGTGCATATTGCTATGAAAGCAGGTTTAAATGCACTGTGGCTGAAAAGAAAATATAACGTGCCCTATATTCTCACAGAGCATTGGGGCGGGTACCTTCCAACGGCAGCCCCTAATATCAACGATTATAATTTTATCTATAAATATTATTGGGAAAAAATCATTACAAATGCAATGGCCTCAACTTACGTATCTGATTTTTTAAAAAATCATTTAATGCATGTCTATAAAGTTGACAATTGTGTTCTTATACCCAATGTAGTAAATACAGATATATTTTACCCGAGTCCAAAATTGCCGTATGATAAAATCCGATTTGTTCATGTTTCCATAATGACCTATCAAAAAAATACGGAAGCTATTTTGGCTGCTATGGCATTACTTAAAAATGACTTTGCTTTTGAATTGTATTTGTATGGTCCTATAAATTCCTCACTACAAAGACTGATCATCAAATTGGGTCTTCAACATGAAGTGATTGTAAAAGGGGAGGTTGCCCAACCCATACTAGCTAAACTAATTCAACAATCCGACGCTTTGATTTTATATTCCCGATATGAAACATTTGGCTGTGTGATCATTGAAGCCAACGCCTGTGGGGTTCCTGTAATTGTGAGTGATTTGACAGTTTTTCATGAAATTGTTAATGAAGGTGTGAATGGCTTTTTTGTAGAAGGCGAAAACCAGGTAGCCTTGGCTGAAAAACTAAAGCAGTTTATTTTACAAAAGAATACCTTTGACAAAATGGCTATTGCCTCACATGCTGCAGAAAAATATAATTATAAAAAAATTGGACAGCAATTTGCAGATCTGTATATGAAACTTTATAACTAAAATAAAAAAAATGAACGACATGAAGTTAACTCAGGGAGAAATTCACACCACAAAGGGAATCATGAAATTTGAATTATATGATGATGATGCACCCATTGCCGTGGCCAACTTTAAAAAATTAATAGGCGAGGGGTTTTATAACGGACTTGCATTTCACCGTGTTATACCCAATTTTATGATACAGGGTGGTTGCCCAAATGGAACGGGTGCCGGAGGACCAGGGTACACCATTAATTGTGAATTAAAAGGGAGCAAACAGTTTCACGACCGCGGTGTATTGTCGATGGCTCACCGGGGATTGAATACCGGCGGCTCTCAGTTTTTTATATGTCATAGCAGATCAAATACGGCACACCTGGATGGCGTGCATACTTGTTTTGGGAAAATAATTGATGGGTTAAATGTGGTTGATGATATCCGGGGTGGAGACATCATGGAAAAACTAACTATTTTATAACGCATCCAGTATAAACTAACTTTTTGCTTTTGTTAAAAGCCTTTTAAGTAAACACATATTTACTGAAAAGGCTTTTTTAATTTGTCATCTATAGCGGAAGCACAAATGTGAAAGTGGACTAAAACTGACCTCACAGATCACCCTGGTATAGGGCTCATCCACTGCTGCATTTTGTGGTTAGTCACATTTTTTACACAAACTAGTTATTACCTAATAGGCCCATCTGATATTTCAGTAATTTTAATCAAATTAGTTAACATGTTTATATCACTTAAAAAGAAGGTTTTAGGTGCTTTCCTTTTTATGTTCTTTTTCAATTATTTGCTCACGGCACAGAATAGCGTTATTCGGAAATACGAAACAGCATCTGTTTATGCCGGTATTGAAGTGGGGTCTAAAGGCGTTAAAATGAGTTTTGTTGAAATAGATAAACTTGCTAGTGAGGATGCAGAAGTCAATATTTTGAAAGATACCACTATCAATACAGATTTTATTTCTTTTACACAGCCTACTTACCAGGCCACTTTAGCTGCTTTAAATAAATTGTATGCCATAGCCGTAAATGAAAATAAAATCCCCCCATCTCAGGTTTTTACAGCCATCAGCAGTGGTGTAAATATACAGGCTGTAAAAGAAGATAAAATGGGTTGGATTGATCAGCTTGTAAGCGCTTTTAAGTTGGCAAATAATGAGCCAGACAGACAGGTTACAGTAATAGATGTTAAAGATGAAGCCCGGTTGTCTCATCTGGGTATTGTTCCGGAAGCCAGGCGTTATAATACATTTTTAATTGATATTGGAAGTGGCAATACAAAGGGCGGTTATTTCCCTTTTGGAGATACCAAAGAGTTTAAACTTTTTCAACTTACCTGGGGAACAAAAAGTGCCTTCAATGCAGCAGATAAAATGTTAGGGGGAGATAACAGCTTGACTAATTTTACGAGTCAGTTAAGCCGGGTTCTTGCCGGCGCAGAGCATAATGAAATTGTTTATGCTGTAAATGTAAGTGGTGCATTTCCTAAAAGCGATAATATCGCTTTTAGCGGAGGCATTGCCTGGGCTGTAGCCACACTAATTTCACCTGAACTTAATGATAATACTGTTGTTACTGTTACCTATGATGAGGTATTGACATTCAGTGAAAAACTGATGACAAATCCTGAATTATTTTCTGATTATTTTATTGTAAAAAACACGCCTGAAAATACAGCTAATTTGGAAAAATTGGGCAAAGATGTGAGACAGGTAAATAAAGTATTTGATCAACGTGCTTTAATGGCGGGAACAGGACTTTTATTAAAAATTATGCGGCAGTTTGACGGTGTTGTTGAAAGAAAAAATTTCTTTTTGGTAAAGAACGGAGCCGTAGGGTGGATTTCGGCTTTTGTAAATCAACAAAGTACAAAATAGAAACTAATGAATATTTTTAAGTTATGAGAGATAATAAATCCTTGTTATTACTCTTGTTATCCTTACTGTTGGTTTTAGTATCATTTGTATTGATCTGGACCTGGGGGTACAGTTTTTATACAAAAACTGATGAACGTAAAACCGATCATAAATTGACCGTTATTGATTCTGCAGCTATTGCCGGAAAAATAAGTGATTCTTTGCAAAAAATATATGCAGCCACTTTGCATGATCTTGATAGCCAACTGGATTCTACACTTACCAATTCCGACTCCTTAAAAACAGAACTTGATATTAAGCTGGCTGAATTTTACCGCTTGAAAACTGACATTGTACGGTTATTAAAAGATAGAAATGCAGGGAATGATTTCGCTGTAGCCAGGCAAAAAATTGGACAGTTACAGATCAAGGCGGATGACCTTAAAGAAAAAAATCTGGTAGTGGATTTGGAAAATAAAAAACTGACAGATGTGCTTAAGCAAATCACCAAATCGGAAAATGATCAGGATAGAAATATAAAATCGACCGCTACAGTAAAAAATAATACATCACAAAAGTCTAATCCGGTATTCGCCACATTTACGGCTTCTGATATTCGCTTTACGGCTTTAAATAGTACTGGTGTATCAGAAATAGAAACTGGATTTGCAGAAAAAGCTGATAAATTGAACGGTTCATTTACGGTGATGAATTATAACAGCCAGCTTATCAATGCCGAAATCATGGTTATTGTACTTGCCCCTGAAGGGCGGGTGCTTAAAAGTTCGGGATGGGATTCAGGTACTTTTAATACACCTGATGGGAAAAAGGTATATTCCTATAAATTTAATTTTCCGTATTCCATGGGCGAACCAAAACGCTTGTTTTTTACATTACGAACAAGCCATTTAACAAAGGGTAATTATAGTATGGAAGTATACCATAATGGTTTAATTATAGGTAGACTGACAAAAAACCTCTCTTAATAGTACTGCCTTTATCTTCATTTCGCATAGAGCGTTTTTGGAAATGGAATAGCCTGCGTAGAATAAATTCTACGCAGATTATACAATAGGACTACATCATTTGTTTAGTTATGTCAGCATCTTTACAGTGTTATCCTAATAGCCATCCTTTAAAAAGAAAAGATTGCCTGTGATTAACTTTGTTTTAAGCATGAGATATATATGAAAGGCCTTCTTTATTGAAGGCTTTTTATATATAATTTCTTTTCGCATTCAAGCTGCAAAATATTCTCAGTATTTTAGCTAAATGAAAGCAGCTGCCCTACACGACATTAAATCAGAATTGACCAATACCTCCAAAACGCAATTAATAGACTTGTGTTTGCGATTGGCTAAATTTAAAAAAGAAAATAAAGAACTGCTGTCTTATATGTTATTTGACTCTGTTGATGAACAGCTTTATGTTGAAAATATAAAGACAGAATTGCTTTTTCAGTTTGGGGAAATGAATACAACCCATTTGTATTTTGTAAAGAAAAGCTTAAGAAAAATCCTGCGTGTGCTTACAAAATATATCCGATATACCGGATCGGCAGAAGTTGAAGTAAAGTTGCTATTATTTTTCTGTTTAACCCTTAACAAGTCGGGGATACCCATTAATAAAAACCCTGTCATAAAAAACATATATCAAAACCAGCTAAAAAAGGTCTCTAAAACTATTGCAGGCATGCATGAAGATCTGCAATATGAATATGTAAAAGAACTGGCCCAATTAGTTAGGGAAGAATAAAAGGCTCCGAATATAAATTATTTATAAAAAAAATCGTACTTTCAAAATAAAAAATATGCCAAGATCTAAGACAAGAAAAAACCATCAGGATTACCGTAAACCTGCCAATGCGGTAAAATCAAAACAGAATCGCAGTGCTGTTACAATCGGTATTGTTTTCTTTGCATTAATTGGAATGGGAATTGCATTTTTTGCAGCAGGATCAAGTTCATATTGGCTTTTATGGCTAACTGCCGGTGCCTGTATGGGTGGTATAGGGGGGTATTATTTTGGCCGACAGATTGATAAATCGTTTTCTAAAAATTAATCTTTTTATTATTTATTGTTCTGCTATCAGCAGAGACTTACTAACAATGCAAATGAGTCACTGTGGAAATGATTAGTCAGGTTTACTTGCATTTTGATAAACAAAGTATTATTTTGGTTTGTGTTCTTATAACATCTCACTAAAACTTAAACTTATGGACATTAAAAAATTACTTGTTGGCGGTATGGCCGGCAGCATTGCTCATTTCTTTTTAGGTTGGCTCATTTATGGCATATTATTAGCGGATTATATGGCTAATCATCCGGGGATTCTTGCCAACCCAATGCGTACTGAGCCTGATTTTATGTATCTTATTATTGGTAACCTGGCTTTTGGTTTTTTGCAGGCATATATTTATATTAAAGCCAATGTAAATAGTATGTTAGATGGTTTTGTTACCGGTGGAATCATTGGTTTACTGATGACAGTTGGTTATGATTGTATTAATTATGCCACATCCAGTATTATTAGTAAATCTGCTATGGCTGCAGATGCGGCAGCAGCTACACTGATGACTGCGGTAGTTGGAGCCCTTATTGCATTCATTATTGGTATGGGTAAAAAAGGAGCCTGATCTCAATATTGATCTTCATCACAAGTATGGTCATTTTAATTAATTTGACATAACCTGTGATGAAGATTCTTTTATGGCCTCTATGGCCTTTTTTGCAGACAAAAAAGGCTGTAAACAGCTATAGGAAAAGATTTATTAGATAATCTAATTAATTTCAATTAGTTTTGCAAAGTATTTTAACGCTGTGAGCACACAGTACAGGATTGATTCAATTTTTACAAGTTTTTCCCCGTAACAGTTTTCTCGTCTTTTTAGTTTGCTTCCTGTTTTAAGGTGCAGGTATTTTATTTATT
>CANKNL010000011.1 GCA_947483345.1 Chitinophagaceae bacterium
TAAATCAGGTGGTTTATCTTTTGTATTCAGCGATTTGATCAGAAATGCGGTTCCTTTTATCAGCTATGGTAAAATCAGAGGTTCTATAGGTCAGTTATTAAATACATTAGGTATTGGTCAGTTAAATTCTTTATATACTATCGGAACGCAGCAAAATAATGGCAACATTCTTACTTCTGTTCCAAACAACCTGGTTGACCCTGCATTACAGGGTGCTACCAATGTTGAAAAAGAATTTGGATTGGAAATGCGTTTCATGAAAAACAGGTTTGGGTTTAATGTTACCTATTGGGACAGAACTAATAAAGACTTTCCGGTTAACGTAACAGTACCAGCACAAACAGGATATACAACAATATCTAAAAATGCAGGTGAAATTGCCAAAAAGGGATGGGATGTAACGGCTTTTGTTAAGCCTGTACAATCTAAAAACTTTGATTGGGATATTTCTGCAAGCTGGGGATATTTAACCAAGAATGAAGTGGTTTCAATCTTTGGTGATATCAAAAGATTGAACTTATCAACAGGTGCTTTTTCAACTTCTTCTTCAGCTTATGCTGTAAATGAAATTGGACAACCTTGGGGCCAAATGTTTGGAGGCGGTATTAAAAAAGGTGCAGATGGCGTAACTCCAGAATTAACCGGTGCCGGTTTATTTATCCGTGAAGCAGATACCAAATTCGGTAGCGTATTACCACAATATACCGGTGGTGTTCAAAATACTTTCAACCTGTTTAAGAATTTTACGATCAATATTAATATCGATTAT
This sequence comes from Chitinophagaceae bacterium, assembly GCA_947483345.1. GTDB lineage: Bacteria > Bacteroidota > Bacteroidia > Chitinophagales > Chitinophagaceae > Ferruginibacter. The sequence goes on from CANKNL010000011.1 coordinate 770, forward strand.
TCTTATGGCGGTAAATTCTTCTCTTTATCAGATTTCTGGGGAACGTTCTCTGGTTTAACTGCCCGTACAGCCGAGCTGAACGATCGTGGTATTCCTTTGCGTGACCCGGTTGCTGATGGTGGTGGTGTACACGTATTTGGTGTAGACGGTACCGGTAAAGCAGTTGATTACTATGTAGATGGTCAAACTTATTTCCATCAGTTTAGAAACAACAGTATTTCAGAAAATAGTGTCTATGATTTAACTTTTGTTAAATTAAGAGAGTTAAGTATCGGGTACAAAATTCCTGTTGAAAAATTAGGAATTGGTAAATATGTGAAAACTGCAATCTTCTCTGTAGTATCACGTAACCCTTGGTTAATTTATACTAAAACTAAAGGATTTGATCCTTCTGAGATCAGTAACCCTTATGGTGAAGATGGTCAGTTGCCAGGCACTAGGTCAGTTGGTGTTAACTTAAAACTTGGTTTCTAAACTTTAATCAACTAAAAACTTAAAAAAAATGAAAAATAGATTAATAAAAAAATTCGCAGCTGCTGCCCTTATCACTTCGGTGATACTGGGTGCAGGATGTGCAAAAATTGACCAGTTTGGTGATACCAACTTAAATCCCAATGGAATCAGTAACCCTGTTCCATCTGCATTGCTAACAAACGTGCTTTCGCAAATGGGTGGTTTTGCAGCTAATTTAAGAAGAGCGGTTTATGCTCAGTATATTTCTGAGAACCAATACACCGAAACCGGTTTATATGCATTACCATTATTGGAAATGGGCGGTACTTATTCCGGTCCGTTACAGGACATGCAAACGGTTATTGATTATAATTCTGATCCAAAAACAGCAGGTACTGCAGCTGCTTACGGTTCAAATGCCAATCAGATTGGTATTGCCAAGATTGTAAAAGCCTATATTTATTGGACAGTAACCGATGCTTGGGGTGATGTACCCTACAGTGAGGCTTTAAAAGGCGCTTCTAATTTATTGCCTAAATATGATAGGCAGGAAGATGTTTACTTTGGAATAATTAAGGAATGTAAGGAAGCGGTTGCCGGTTTTGATAACGGCGGTTTAATCAGAGGTGATATATTATACGGTGGTGATATTGCAAAATGGAAAAAATTAGGTAACAGTTTGCGGATGTTAATGGCCATGCGCTTAACCAATAAATATCCTGCAGCAGGCGGTAAGGCCGCAATTGAATTTGCTGATGCTTACAATGATGTAGCCAATGGACATATTACCAGTAATACTGATAATGCAACATTACAATATCCAGGCGGAGCATTTCAAAATCCATGGTATTTAACCTATCAAACACGTGATGACTATGCGTCTAGCAAAACTTTAGGCGATGTGTTAACCGGTTTTGGTGATACCCGTTCTACTGTTTTTGGTACCAATAACACCATGTTCCCTTATGGTTTAACCAGGGATTTGGCCATTGCTTTTGGAAACAGTGTTGGAAATGCACAATCCAGAGTATTGGCAGTTAGTCAAAGAAATGATAACTCTCCTGTAGTTGTTATTCCTGCGTCTATTGTATTATTAGCTAGAGCAGAAGCAAAAGAAAGAGGCTGGGTAGCAGGTGGTTCTGCTGGTGCACAGGCAGATTATAATGCAGGTATTGCGGCTTCATTTGCACAATGGGGTGTGGCTATGCCGGGTACTTATTTAACCGGTGCTGATTATAATACCTCTCCCGGTATTGTTTCAAGTATTGGAGCTGGTACTGCACCTTATGATAATTTCAGGGCACTTAGTAATAATGTTCAGGATGCAGCTACACCAGACAAACTGTCTCGTATTGCATTACAGCGCTGGATCGCTTCTTTCCCTAACGGAAACGAAGGATGGGCTGAGCAAAGAAGAACCGGTGTACCAAACTTAAAAACAACTAGGTTTGCTACAGGGCTTTTTGTAAACCGCTATGTTTACGGCAGTAATGATTATGGCCTTAACAATGCTAACACAGTTGCTGCTGCTGCTGCAATTGGTGGTGATTTACAGCAAACTAAAGTTTGGTGGGATAATTAATAAGAAATTTTAAACCATCCCGTTTTAGTAACGGGATGGTTTATTCATTGAATTTCGTAAACAACAAAAAAATTACTTAATATGAAATATTTAAACCTTACAAAGAGCCTTGCATTTATAGCATGTGTTTCTTTGGCATTTACAGCTTGTGACAAAGCTAAAGTATCTACGCCAATGGGCGATGCCGGACAAACCCTGGTTAAATTACTGGGTGGTGGTACGCCAGCCGGTTTAGAAAAAAAGCCGGTAGATTTTGTTGCAACACCAACTAAATTATTAGTTGTTGAATTACGCAGAGATGTACCTAACGAAACCGAATTGAACAAAACCATGATCGTTACTGTAAAAGACGATCTGGCTGCTGTTACTGCTGCAAATCCGGCTTATATTCAATTACCTCCATCTTGGTTTACGGTACAAACCGATGCGGTTAAAGTTGGTGGTCAAGGTGGTACCTGGACTTTTACTTTTAAGCCGGGAGAATATTCTAAAGAACTTTATGTAACCATTCCTGATGCCACTTTGTTAAATCCAAGCTCATTATACGGAATAGGATTTACTATTTTAACGGCAGATGCGGCCGGCAAAATTTCAACTCAAAAATCTAAGGTTATTGAAATTGGTGCAAAAAATGATTGGGATGGTATTTATTCTAATCTGGTTACAGGTACTTTCTTAGATGTTACTAATGCTGCTTTTTTGCATTATGGATCAGATCAGGAATATGCTTTGGTAACAGCAGGTGCAAGTACTTGTGTAGTTAGTAATAATGATCTTAACACAGGCTATCCCGGATATCTTTTCTTAAACGGTGCTGCAGGAACCTACTTTGGTTCTTATGGTTTAGTTATCACTTTTAATCCCGCTACAGGCGCAATAAGCGATTTGCATAATTACTACGGCCATCCGGGTTTTGCTGCTACAGGTGGCGGAGATCCTAATACAGGAACCGGTGCTCCATTGTATGCTGCAAGCAATACACGTAGGGCAGTTTTAGATCCATCAGGGGTTAATGCTGTACAGGGTAATAAAGATATTTTAATCAAACATTGGTTAGTACAACCAAGTGTTATTCCAGCTGCACCAAGCATTCGTTGTTATTTTGACGAGCGTTGGAAATATGTTAGTGCAAGATAAATTGCTTATTCAAATACTTTTTTACAAAGAGCTCCAAAATGGAGCTCTTTGTTTTTATCTTTGTAAAAAATAATCAATGAGCAATCTACCCGAACAGCCAAACCAGATCAATATAGAGATTTCTGAAGAAGTTTCAGAAGGGGCCTATGCCAACCTGGCCATTATTACACACAGTCATGCCGAGTTTGTAATTGATTTTGTAAATGTGATGCCCGGTACACCTAAGAGTAAAGTTAAAAGCCGTATTATTTTAACCCCCTTTCATGCCAAACGATTTATGAAGGCCATGGTTGATAATGTGAAAAAATTTGAAGCCACCAATGGCACCATTCAGGATATAGAAGCAGTTGAAATACCATTTAATTTTGGCGGGCCAACGGCGCAGGCTTAGAATTAGTCGGGAGTATTGAGTTTGGAGGCGGGAGATTGGAGGCGGGAGATTTGAGTCGGGAGGCTTGAGTCAGGAGTTTGGAGTCGGGAGTCTGGAAATCAACTGAATTTATCAGGGTTATTAATCATGTACCAAATTAATTTTCCTACTTCATCGTTTTTTGTTGTGAGGAGATTGTATTCTTCTGATGTTATGTATTTGCAATCATGAGAGAAATCTAACCACACCTGTGTTTCTGCATTCTCAGTCTCGCAGTCATTCAATTTGCTAATAAAATAATCTTTATATCGCCTCCTTCGGTAGGCCTCCACCAAATTGGTACAAACAGATCTGGATGATCTTCTTAGCTGATTAGTTAAAGAATATTTTTCTTCCGGAGGAAATTGTTTAGAGAGCATAAAAATTTCCATGGCCAATTCATATCCCTTTTTAAAAGCCAGCCAATCTTTATAATACCCCATGTCCATTTTTTTAAAATTAATTTTAATATTCCCCTTCCGCTCTCCGGCCTCCCGCCTCCCACCTCCCGCCTCAATGATCCCTCCTCCTAACTCCCGCCTCCCGCCTCCTAACTCCCGCCTCCTATAGAATCCCCTCATCAGCAAAACTGTAAAACCCTTCCTCACTAACAATGATGTGATCAATGACCTTAATGTCGAAATAGCTCGCTGCTTCTTTAATTTTTTTAGTTAGTTCTTCATCGGCTCTGCTCGGTTGTAAATTACCCGATGGATGATTATGGCATAATACAATGGAAGTGGCATCTTCTTCAAGTGCTTTTTTTAAAATTAACCTGGGGTCGGCAACAGTACCGGTTATGCCTCCCCGGCTAATGATTTCGAAATGATTTATTTTGTTTGCCCGGTTTAAAAAAACCACCGCAAAAACTTCGTAATTATAGTCTTTTAAAGTGGCTTGTAAATAAGTGGCAATATCTCTGCTCGATTTAATAATCGGTTTTTCCAGTGCTGCTGAAGCATGCCGCCTTCGGCCCAATTCAAGTGCAGCGGCAATAATGATAGATTTTGCTTGTCCAATGCCTGTTACCTGTTTAAAATCAGTTAAAGATAATTTCCCAAGCTCATTTAAATTATCGTGCCCCAGTTTTAAAATTTCTTTTGCTAACTCTACCGCACTTTTGTTCTTACTGCCATTATTTAGTAAAATGGCGAGCAATTCCGAATTACTTAGCGCGGCAGCCCCTTTGGCAAGTAATTTCTCCCGCGGACGGTCATCAATAGCCCAGTTTTTGATAGATGTGGATGGCTTGTTGACATTTTCCATTGTAACAATATTAAATCATGTAAACTAAATGATACTTTCGCATAATTATATCTTTCACTTATCTCAATTTAAATTGATATGGAATCAAAAGCAAAAATATTTTCAGGAACAGGATCGCAATATTTAGCCGAAAAAATTGCCAAAAAATTTGGCGAACCTCTGGGCAAAGTAAACATTCAGCGATTTAGTGATGGTGAAATTTATGTTGAATTTAAAGAAAGCATCAGGGGGCGTTTTGTTTTTTTAATTCAGAGTACGTATTCGCCTTCCGATAATCTGATGGAATTATTGCTCATGATTGATGCGGCAAAACGGGCATCTGCTTATAAGGTCATTGCGGTGATACCTTATTATGGTTTAGCCAGGCAAGATCGGAAAGACAGACCACGCGTTGCCATTGGATCTAAACTGGTTGCTAATATGCTTACTGCGGCAGGAGCCGACCGGGTTATTACCATGGACCTGCATGCCCCACAAATACAAGGGTTTTTTGATATACCGGTTGATCATTTGGAATCTTCAGCCATTTTTATACCTTATATCGAGAATTTAAAACTGGCCAATTTAACTTTTGCTGCACCAGATGTAGGCAGTGCCAACCGTATTCGTGAAATAGCCTCCTATTTTGAATGCGAAATGGTGATTTGCGATAAACACCGTAAACGTGCCAATGAAATTGCCAGTATGGTTGTCATTGGAGACGTAACAGGCAGAGATGTTGTTTTAATTGATGACATATGTGATACCGGTGGTACTTTAGTTAAAAGTGCTGCATTAATGATAGAGAAAGGTGCGAAAAGTGTAAGAGCTTTATGTACTCACCCGGTATTAAGTGGTAATGCTTATACAAATATCGCAAACAGTGTTTTGGATGAATTGGTAGTGTGTGATACAATTCCGTTAAGAGGAGAATGTAGTAAGATAAAAGTACTTTCTACCGATGAATTATTTGCAATTACCATACGTAATGCCTTTGAAAATAAGAGTATTAATAGTTTGTTTATCAGAAGCAGGATGGCGAATAAGAAGTAGTTTATAGTCCTTAGTTCATAGTTCGGAGTTGTAACAAACTATGAACTCATGACTATGAATTATGGACTAAAATCCCTACCTTTGCGCCTCATAAAAAATATATCATACAATGAAATCAATTACAATCGAAGGACAACTGAGGACCGACAGCGGAAAAAAAGCCACCCGCCAACTTCGCTCTCAGAAAATGGTGCCAGGTGTAATTTATGGTGGTTCTAAAGAGATTAACTTCTCTGCTCCGGCAACTGCTTTTAAAGACATCGTTTATACACCCGACTTTATGGTGGCCAATGTTATTATTGACGGTAGTACTTACCGTTGTATTTTAAAAGATCTGCAGTTTCATAAAGTATCAGACCTGTTACTGCATGTTGACTTTTTAGAGCTTGTAGAAAATAAAAAGATCGTTGCAACTTTACCCCTAAACTACATTGGGGTTCCTGCAGGTGTTAAAGCCGGTGGAAAGCTGGTTACTAAAATGAAATCTTTAAAGGTTAAATTATTTCCAAAAGACCTGAAAGAGCATATTGATGTGAACATTGAAAATCTGGAGTTAAACGAAAATATCAGGGTTGAAGATGTGATCATGGAGAATATGGAAGTATTAAATTCGCCCCGTATTCCCATTGCATCGGTTACTATGACAAGGCAATTGAAGCAGGAAGAATCCACAGCGCCTAAAACGGCAGCTACAACGGCCACAGCACCTGCTGCCGAAGCCAAAAAATAACATAAACTTTATATCATCACAAAGCCTTTCCATTGCCGGAAAGGCTTTTTTTATTTGGTAAGCCATTGCCATTAAACTTTAATTACCTTTGCCAACTTAAAACAAGCTAAAAATGGGAATGGATAAAAATACGGTTATTGGTTTTGTATTGATTGGCGCCTTGCTGATTGCCATGTTTGTGATAAATAGCCAAAGTAACCAGGCGTATCTAACCGAGAAAAAGCGGGTTGAAGATTCCTTGTTAGCTACCATGCCAAAGCAAGATACAATGGCTGCCAAAAAAGAAGCTATTTTATTTGATTCTTTACAACTTGCAAAACAAAAATTACCTGCCGTATTTATAACCGATACGTCTAAAACAGAGCATTTAGATACCTTGGAAAATAATTTTATAAAAATTGTTTTTACCAATAAAGGCGGTCAGCCTAAAATGGTTGAATTAAAAAATTATAAAAAATTTGATGGTAAGCCAATCATTTTAGATAATGGTAAATTCAATAAGTTGTCTTATATAATTAATACAGGCAATAACCTAACTTCTCCAACAGCCGACATTGGATTTATAAGCAGTAAAAAAATTGTGAATGCTGATAAATCGCAAAGCATTTCTTTTACTTTAAAGGATTCTGGGGGAAGAGAAGTGGTACACCAATATCTCCTCAAGCCGGATAGCTATTTGGTTGATTTTAATATCACACTCAATGGCGCCGATAAACTGATCTCTCAAAATACCCTCAATCTGTTATGGCAAACAGAAACAGCACAAATTGAAAAAGACATTAAATACGAAAGGCAACAAAGTCATTTATGTTATTTAAAGGATGGCAGTTATGATTTTGAATATATAGGAACAGGCAGCGATAAAAAATTTGAAAAGCCTTTGGATTGGTTAGCTATAAAACAACAGTTTTTTATAACAGCCTTAACAGCTAAAAATAAATTTCAAAGTGCTGTGGTTACCTGGGTTGTGCCCGCAGATTCGTTGCACATCATTTCTCAAACAGTGGCCAATTGCAAGGTTCAGCTTAGTGGTGGGGCTATAGCTACAGTGCCTTTTCAATTATATTACGGACCAAGTGATTATAATGTATTGAGTAAGTATAATAATAAGATGGAAAACATTGTGCCTTACGGCAGCGGTGTATTTGCATTTGTAAAATATATTAACCGCCATTTTTTATTACCGGTTTTTGATTTTTTAAGAAAATACATAGTCAGTATGGGCATGGTAATTTTATTACTAACCCTGCTGATCCGTTTAATAACGTCACCTATTTTATATAAAAGTTATTTAAGCGGCGCAAAAATGAAAGCGCTTAAACCTGAAATAGACAGGTTAAAAGAAAAGCATGGCGATGATAAGCAGGCTTTTAGTATGGATCAGATGAAGCTCTGGAAATCGGCAGGTGTAAGTCCGCTGGGTGGGTGTTTGCCCGCACTGCTACAGATACCGATATTCATGTCGTTATACTATTTCTTTCAATCCAATATTTCGTTGAGGGCTCAAAATTTTTTATGGGCTACCGATCTGGCTGCTTATGATTCTATTGCCACTTTACCTTTCTCCATTCCGTTTTATGGTGATCACATCAGTTTATTTACAATAACTGCAACGATAACCAGTTTAATTATTTCTATTTACAGTATGAGCACCATGCAGGATAACAGTAATCCGGTGATGAAGTACATGCCTTATATTTTTCCTGTGATGCTGTTAGGGGTTTTTAACAACCTGCCGGCTGCCTTAACCTGGTATTATACCGTTTCTAATACCATCACCCTGATATTGCAAATTGTGATTCAGAAATATATAATTAACCATGAAAAGATACTAGCTCAAATTGAGGAAAACAGAAAGAAACCGGTGAAGCAAAGTAAATTTCAGGAACGAATGATGGCCATGCAGGACAGCAATAAGAAACTACAGGATTTAAAGAAAAAGAACAATACGAAGTAGCTGATTAGTTAACAAAATCACAACCTGCAGGCTTTTAAAGGCTTTGCAGGTTTTTTGTTTCAGGTGATCATTAGTTTGGCACGGGATTTATGACAAGGGTATTGGACTACTTTAAAATGCAGATTGGCTTTATGTAGAAATGTATTGGGTGATGTAGTACCTTTAATTAAATAATGTTAATAATGAAAATATTTATCATACTGGTTAGTTTATTGGGAAGTTCTGTTTTTGTAAAGGCTCAACGTCATATTGCTGAAGCTACCATTGTATATAACATAAAAGGCGTTGCCATCAATGGCGCAGCATCTACCACTGTTTATTTAAAAGGAAATAGCAGTCGTACAGAAATGGTTAGTGCCCTTGGTAAGGAAATAACCATTTATAATTCGAAAACAGATAACGCGGTTATTTTAAAAGAATTTAGCGGACAAAAGTTAATGATCTCCCTTACCAGGGAAAATTGGAACACAAAGAATAACCTGTACAGAAATATTAAATTCGAACTGAGTAACGACTATAAAACGATTGGTATTTACCGTACCAGAAAGGCAATAGCTAAAATGCCCGATGGTAAAACATTTGAAGTATTTTATGCACCCGACCTGATTGCTGCCAATAAAGAATATGATGCCACTTTCAGCAACCTGCCTGGTTTGGCTATTGAATATGAAATTGAATCCGGACAAATGAAGTTTACTTACAGCCTTTCTAATATCAGTTACGATTCGGTTCAGGAATCATTATTTGATTTTCCAACATCAGGATACAGAGTAATGACGTATGATGAAAATCAAAAACTGAAAAAAGGAAACTGATAATATAAGGGGAATAAAAAAAAGCTTAAAAAATTAAGCTTTTATATTAATGTGTTTTAATTATTAATTTCATCCCGGTGTATCCCTGTTTGATTTCAGGAACAGCAATTATTTGTTTGTGCGGGATAATATACACGGTGTTACCCTTTTGATAAGTTAACAAGGTATTGTTAAGCAAAGCCTTGCCATCAACCTGCTGATTGATAAGTAAACTACCGGTATACTTTAAACCTGTTTTAAGATTTAAAGCAATAGAATTTCTTAATGAATTCTTAGTGCTGATGTTGAGTTCTACTGTAGATTTGTTCTTTTTACCAATGCCTTTATCTGCCAAAGCACTGAATCCTATGCCGCTAAACATAAGAATTATCAGTATCATTTTAGATTTTGTTATCATTGGTTTAAAGTTCATTGAAGCAAATATATCAAATATAATTTAGGAATACCATACCATTCATCAAATCTTTTTACATTCTTTTAACGTTTATATTTAAAAATTGTTATTAAAAATGGGTTTTTTATTTAAAAAATCTTAATTTACAATAACCTAAAGCCAATGAGTAAATATCCTTACCGTCAGGACAGAGAGGAATTAAAAGCGTTACTCCTTCAATTTGATAACCTCAAATCCGGCAAAACCAACTCCTTTATTGAAGAAGATTCATTTGAACGTATTATTGATCATTTTGATGAGAAAGAGCAATTAAATCAGGCATTGGAAGCAGCCGATTACGGCATTGAACAATATCCATACTCTGCCATGTTGCTTTTAAAAAAGGCTGATATATTAATTGCTTTACGACTCTATAAAGAGGCCTTATTTATACTGGATCAGGCAGAATTGCTTGACAGTAAGGATACCAATCTGTATATTTTAAAAACGGATGCCTATCTGGCTTTGGATATGCAACAGAAAGCGGCGACTGTATTAGAAGCGGCAATTCATGATTTCGATGGTGACGAAAAACTTGATCTCCTTTTTGAACTGGCAGATGTTTATGATGACTATGAGAATTTTGAAAAAGTTTTTGATTGTTTAAAAATGATATTGGAGCAGGAACCCAACAATGAAGAGGCTTTATATAAGATCTGTTTTTGGACTGATTTTACAGGCCGTAACGAAGAGGGTATAAGATTACACCAAAAAATAATTGACGAATTTCCTTTTAATGAACTGGCTTGGTTTAATATGGCAGCGGCTTATCAGGGTTTAAAGTTGTATGAAAAAGCAATTGATGCTTATGAATATGCGATTGCAATTGATGAAAAATTTGATTTTGCCCTGCGTAATATGGGCGACGCTTATATACGGCTGCGCAGGTATAAAGAAGCCATAGAGGTTTTAGAAAGGGTATTGGAATTAGCCAGGCCGGAGGATGTTATTTATGAGGCCATTGGGCATTGCTACGATAAAATGGGTAATTATGCCCAGGCCAGGTTTAATTACAGAAAGGCCAGTCATTTAAACAATGAGGATACGCAGTTGAACTATAAAATTGCCTGTACTTATATGAATGAGGGTATCTGGGACAGTGCCATAAAAAATCTGGAAATGGCCATGCGCATTCATCGTATGCAACCCGAATATAACCTGGCTATGGGTCAATGTTATATGGAAATGGATAAATGGGATGATGCCATTACTTATTTTGGTAATGTGGTAAGGGTAAGGCCCAAAAATATAAATGGCTGGATCGAGTTATTAAAATGCCTGTATAAAGCCGACATGCTTGAAGAGGCTCTTGAATATACCGGATTTGCTTTTGAACAAACCGATGGCAAACCAATTTTTCTTTTTTATAAAAGTGCCGTTTTATATGCTTTGGGTAAATCAAAAGAGGCCTTTTTGCATTTGGAGGCCGGCATGAACAAAAATCCCAAGCTCGTTAAAAAATTCATAGAGATCAATCCATCAATTCTGCAAGTACAGCAGGTTGTGGATATTATTGCCCGTTTTAAAAAACGCAAATCTCTTTAATTGCTTGTCTTTTCTTAAAACATGATTTAGATTATAAATTTTTTTGAAAAGCAAAGTTTATATTTGCATTTCATAAAAAATCAGTATGAACTTTAATCTTTCTCAAATACCAGAACGTACCCAACAACCCCGCAGTCATGGCATTACTATGGTAATGGATAAAGGGTTAAGTGTTGAAGATGCCAAAAATTTCATGAGTGCTACCCATCCGCATGTTGATGTTGTAAAACTTGGCTTTGGTACATCTTATGTTACCCCAAATTTGAAAGAAAAACTCGAGGTGTACCGGTCTTATAATATGCCCATATATTTTGGGGGTACTCTTTTTGAAGCCTTTTTAATTAGGAATCAATTTGAAGATTATATAAATGTTTGTAAGGAATATAATGTAAGTTATATGGAAGTTAGTGACGGGTCGATTGAAATACCCCATGCCGAAAAATGTGGTTACATTGAAAAGCTGGCTAAAATAGGAGTGGTTTTAAGTGAAGTGGGCAGTAAGGATGCGGCACATATAATACCCCCTTATAAATGGATCGAATTGATGCGTGCTGAACTGGAAGCAGGCTCTACCTATGTGATTGCTGAAGCCAGAGAAGCAGGCAATGTAGGTATTTACAGGGGAACAGGCGAAGTTAGAGAAGGCTTAGTACAGGAAATCCTTACCCAAATTCCTGAAGAAAAAATTATCTGGGAAGCCCCTCAAAAAGCGCAGCAGCTATACTTTTTAGAATTGATAGGCTGTAATGTTAACCTGGGAAATATTGCACCAAATGAAGTCATTCCTTTAGAAGCCATGCGGATTGGTTTACGTGGAGATACTTTTCATTTATATTTGAATAAAGAAACCGTGTAATGACAACATACGGCACTATTGGTTTTCCATTAACCCATTCTTTTTCCAGACAATATTTTACCGATAAAATTGAACGTGAAGGAATTATTGATGCTGTTTATTATTCTTTCCCTTTATCTACCATTGATGAATTTCCTGCATTTTTAAAAAATAATCTTACCCTTAAAGGATTAAGTGTGACGATCCCATACAAGGAACAGGTGCTGAAATATGTTACACATCAATCAGAAGAGGTTACTCAAATTGGCGCAGCCAATTGCATTAAAATCAGAGGGGATCAATTGACAGCCTACAATACAGATATCATTGGCTTTGAAAAATCTTTTATAAAGAATTTAAAACCCGATCATAAAAAAGCGTTGGTATTAGGAACAGGCGGTGCTTCAAAAGCCGTTCAGTATGTGCTTAAAAAACTGGAGATCGATTTTTTAGTAGTGTCAAGGCATGCAAGTACATGTTCAAATTTTATACAATACAGTAAAATCACCGAAGCGGTCATTAAAGAATACGGTATCATTATTAATGCCACTCCACTTGGGATGTCGCCGGCCGAAGAGACCTGCCCGGATTTACCTTATCATTTTTTAACAACCGGTCATTATTTATTTGACCTGGTTTATAAACCTGCCAAAACTTTATTCTTACAAAAGGGAGAGGCACAAGGAGCCATCATTGTCAATGGTTTTGAGATGCTGATTATTCAGGCTGAAGAAAATTGGATCAGATGGAATGAAGATTAACCCGTAAGGATCACTTTTAATTTTTCAGGTATGGCGACTACTTTTTTGGCGTCATAATCATAGCAAATCATGCCTGTTTTGGCATTAGCCAATAAAATGGTTTCAGCATTTCTTTTTGTAAAAAGCTGATATAACAATTCAAAACCTACCCTGGTTATTTCACCAACAGCAAGTTTTATGTCTACCACATCACCATAAAACGATTCATGTTTAAATTCAATGGCCAGTTCGCTCATGATTAAACCAATTCCTTCAATATTTAATTCGGTATAACCATATCTATTGAGCCAGTGTACCCTGGCTTCATGTATTAACTTAACAAATGCATCATTTCCTACATGGTTGCCATAATTGATATCGGTAATGCGAATCGGTATCAGGTAGGAATCTATGATCTGTTCTGGTATATCAATCCTTATTCTTGCCATGGTATGTATTCAAAAAGGTTATTAATTTGGCCATTGCTTTTTTACGGTGACTGAAATTGTTTTTTTCAGACATGGCCATTTCAGCAAAAGTTTTATCACTGCCATCCGGTACAAATACAGGGTCGTATCCAAAACCATTATCACCTTTGCGGTCGTTTATGATTTTACCCGAACAAATGCCTTCAAATAAATATTCATCGCCATCAAGTATCAATGATATGACAGTTCTAAAACGGGCAGCTTTATTAGTTGTGGCATTAAGGTTCAGTAATAATTTTTCAATATTATCATCAAAACTTCTGTTGTCACCGGCATATCGGGCACTTTTTACTCCCGGTTCGCCATGTAAGGCTGCTACTTCCAGACCTGTATCTTCACTAAAACAGTTTTTGTTTGTTATATTGAAAATGACTTTTGATTTTTCTGACGCATTGGCTTCCAGGGTATCATAGGGCTCAGGAATATCCATATCAATTCCCGATTCTTTTAAAGTGATTATTTTAAAATGCTTGTGCAGTAATGATCTTACTTCATCAATCTTGTTTTGATTATTGGTAGCAAAAATGAGGGTATCCATTTTTATTTTAAAATTAGTACGACTAAAAAATTTGTTTCAGACAGTCCCACAATTTTATCTTTTCTGTTTTATTTTTTTGTAAATCAGATAAGGCAACAGATGACAGATAGACCTGGTTATTGTAGTGCTGGATCTGGTAATGCGGAAATTGTAATGGTAAGTCAAGAGCCTCTGCATGCAGTCCAAATAATAATATTTTTTCGGCCTTTAGCTGTTCAGTAATAGTGGTGTAATTCAAATCGCTTTTGTTTGACAGGTTAATTAAAGCGATGTCGGCCATACTTAATTTGCAGGCAGTTAATATGCCTAATAAAAAGCTGAGTTCATCATCAGGTAAATAAATAGCGGCTGATGAGTTAACGATTAGGGCAATCTTTTTTTGATTACTTCCTAAAAAAGCAACCCTGTCTTTTTGTATGCTGGCCGCAACCGGCTGATCTGTTTTTAAGTCGTATAATGATTTAGTATACAAATTTTGTATACAGGTGGCCGTAAGCTCAAAGTGATCTAAACTCATTAAATGCTAATTTATAAACTCTTGTTTTTTTCGTTTCTTTGCAGTAAAATTAATGAATATGATTGCAGCTGAGCATTTTAATATCACAAAAGTCAAATACAGTAAACTGACCGACATCAATCTTGAAAATTTGCCTTTTGGAAAATACTTTACGGATCATATGCTGGAAGTGGATTATGAAGATGGCGAGTGGAAAAAGGCTGAAATAAAACCTTATCAACCTTTAGTAATCGATCCTTCCCTGGCAGCCATTCATTATGGGCAATCAATTTTTGAAGGGATAAAGGCCTATAAAAATGCATCGGGCGAAGCCTTTATTTTTAGGCCACTGGATAATTTCAAACGCTTTAATATATCTGCCGAAAGAATGCAGATGCCGCAGGTGCCTGAAGCCATTTTTATGGCAGGTATGAAACTGCTTATAGAACTGGATAAGGACTGGATACCACAGCAGGAAGACCATGCTTTATATATACGTCCGTTTATGTTTAGCAGCGACCATATGATTGGCGTACGGCCAAGTGATAAATATAAATTCATGATCATACTTAGCCCTACCGGGCCGTATTACAGTGCCCCCATGCGTATTTATGTTGAGGAGCAATATGTAAGAGCAGTGCCAGGTGGCGTGGGTTATGCCAAGGCTGCAGGTAATTATGGTGCAGCCATGTATGCCACTGCCGAAGCAAAAAAGAAGGGTTATGATCAGGTTTTATGGACAGATGCTTTTGAACATAAATATGTACAGGAATGTGGGACGATGAATGTATTTTTTATCATTGGAAATAAGGCTATTACACCTGGATTGGAGACTGGGACCATATTGGCCGGCGTTACCAGAGACAGTGTTATTACTGTATTAAAAGAAATGGGGCTTGAGGTAGAAGAAAAGCGTTTAAGTATCGACGAGATAATTGAAGCCTATAAACTTGGGCAGTTACATGAAGTGTTTGGAACAGGCACTGCTGCAACCATTTCGCCTATAAAGGAGCTTAAATACAGGGATTATGTGATGGAATTTGATGTAGATAGCTGGAAAACAGCACCTGAAGTAAAAAGTAGGTTAAATGATATACGTTATGGAAAGGTGCCCGATAGCCATGGCTGGATGGAGAAAATTTAATGAAAAGAGCCCCTTTATGTCAACCCAAACCGCCTGGAAAAGTGATTTTTTTAAATATTGTTAATAAAATTTGATTTTTTTTAAGTTTAAGTTTCTAAAATCAAATCATAAATCCTACCTTTGCCGTCCGAAAATTAAAAGTACATAATGCCTACAATACAACAATTAGTAAGAAAAGGAAGAGAAGTTATTAAAGCTAAAAGCAAATCAAGGGCTTTAGATAGTTGTCCGCAACGCCGTGGTGTATGTACCAGGGTGTATACTACAACGCCTAAAAAACCTAACTCTGCTTTACGTAAAGTTGCTAAAGTGCGTTTAACCAATAAAATTGAGGTTATTGCCTATATTCCTGGAGAGGGACATAATTTACAGGAGCACTCAATTGTATTGATACGTGGTGGAAGAGTAAAAGATTTGCCAGGTGTACGTTATCATATTGTACGTGGTAGTTTGGATACGGCCGGAGTTAAAGACCGTAAACAAAGCCGCAGTAAGTACGGAACTAAAAGAGCTAAAAAATAATCACCGATTTTTAGATTAATAGGGATACCAATAGCGGTGTACCTGTTTACTGAAATCTATAAATTAATATAAACACATACATAAAAGATTCTGCGAAATCTTTAAAATCAATAAAAAAGCGCTACAATGAGGAAGACACAACCGAAAAAAATACCTTTAGCACCAGATCCCAAATTTAACGACAAGTTGGTTACCCGTTTTGTAAACAACCTGATGTGGGCTGGTAAAAAAAGTGGTGCCTACATTATTTTTTACGATGCTTTGGACAAAGTAGCCAAGCAAACCGGCGAAGATGGATATGAGGTTTGGAAAAAAGCCCTGACTAATATTACCCCAGGTGTTGAAGTGCGTAGTCGCCGTATTGGTGGTGCTACATTTCAGATCCCTGCTGAGGTTCGTACAGACAGGAAGGTGTCTTTAAGTATTAAGTGGATGATTAAATACAGTCGTGATCGAAATGGTCGCAGTATGGCTGATAAATTAGCTAATGAAATTGTGGCCGCAAGTAAAGGTGAAGGCGCGTCATTCAAAAAGAAAGAAGATACACACCGTATGGCAGAAGCTAACAAAGCTTTCGCTCACTTCAGAATCTAATTGTCAATTAATAAGATATGTAAGGCCATCCAGAACAGGGTGGCTTTTTTTATTTTCATAGGTCGCTGATCTTGGTTAACCAGCCTTTAAGGCTTCTTTACGGGCTTTGTTATTTGAATAAATTGATGTACCTTCGCGCCGCTAAAAGATACCGTAATATAGGGATGGGACTGTACTTAATTAGCATACTATGAGAGTTTTTAAAAAACATATCAAACTGGTCCCAGCGCTTACGGGAATCAATGCAGTTATTAATCTGCGTTAAAATAGGAAAAGTATCAAGGGTGCAAGACAGATTATTTTTTTATAAATAAAATAGCAGAACATAGTCATCATAATAAGCAGAATCAGATTTCAATTACAATAACATTTTAAATCAAAAATCTTAAATATAAAATAAAACAAAATGGCAGATTTACGTTATCAACGAAACTTTGGAATTGCCGCTCACATTGATGCGGGTAAAACAACGACTACCGAGCGTATATTATATTATACCGGCGTTAATCATAAAATTGGTGAAGTACATGATGGTGCTGCAACCATGGACTGGATGGCCCAGGAGCAGGAAAGGGGTATTACCATTACATCGGCTGCAACTACCTGTTTTTGGAATTTTCCGATGGAACAGGGTAAAAAAATTGCCGATACCAAACAATATAAATTCAATATTATTGATACCCCGGGACACGTGGATTTTACTGTAGAAGTAGAGCGTTCTTTACGTGTACTGGATGGTTTATTAGCCTTGTTCTGTGCAGTAAGTGGCGTTGAACCACAATCTGAAACAGTATGGCGCCAGGCTAACAAGTATAAAGTGCCCCGTGTTGGTTTTGTAAATAAAATGGATCGTGCAGGAGCCGATTTTCTTAATGTGGTAAAACAAATTAAAGAAATGCTGGGTGCTAAAGCCGTGCCTTTACAGTTACCCATAGGTGCTGAAGATAATTTTAAAGGTGTTGTTGATCTGATTACATTAAAAGCAATGGTTTGGGATGATGCCACTTTAGGTATGACTTTTAATGAAATTCCTATTCCGGAAGAGATGGCAGAAGATGTGAAAGAATGGCGTCAGCATTTAATTGAGGCGGTTGCTGATTATGATGATAAATTATTAGAGAAATTCTTCGATGACCCTAACACCATTTCTGAAGAAGAAATTCATGAAGCGATACGTAAGGCAACCATCGATATTTCTATTATCCCTATGATGTGTGGTTCTTCTTTTAAAAATAAAGGTGTTCAAACGGCATTAGATGCCATTGTTCGTTACCTCCCCGGCCCAATGGATATTGAAGCGGTTAAAGGCATTAACCCGGATACGGGTGAAGAATTATTACGTCATTGTGATCCAAAAGAGCCCTTCAGTGCTTTGGCATTTAAGATCATGACCGATCCATTTGTAGGGCGCTTGGCCTTTTTCCGGGCTTATAGTGGCCGTTTAAATTCGGGTTCATATGTATTGAACACCCGTACAGGAAAGAATGAGCGTATCAGCCGTATCATGCAGATGCATGCCAATAAACAAAATCCCGTTGATTTTATTGAAGCAGGTGATATTGGGGCAGCTGTAGGATTCAAGGATATAAAAACAGGAGATACACTTTGTAATGAAGCTAATCCGATTGTACTGGAAGCCATGACATTCCCTGAGCCGGTAATCAGTGTGGCAGTAGAACCGAAAACACAGGCCGACGTTGATAAGATGGGTATGGCGATTGCTAAACTGGTTGAGGAAGATCCTACGTTGCGTGTAAAGACCGATGAAGAAACCGGGCAAACCATTTTAAGTGGAATGGGTGAATTACATCTGGAGATCATTATTGACCGTATGCGCCGTGAGTTTAAAGTTGAAATCAATCAGGGTGCTCCTCAGGTTGCTTATAAAGAAGCTTTCCAGCATTCAATTGAGCATCGCGAAACCTTAAAAAAACAAACTGGTGGTCGTGGTAAATTCGCCGATATTATTTTTGAGATTGGACCCGCAGATGAAGAGTTTTTGAACGACAAAGAAAAGAATAAAGGTAATTTCCAATTTGTGAATGGTTTATTTGGTGGTAGTATTCCAAAAGAATTTGTACCGGCTATTCAAAAAGGATTTGAAACAGCTATGACTACAGGTGTTTTAGCAGGTTATCCCATGGAGAGTATGAAAGTACGTGTGTTTGATGGTAGTTTTCATCAGGTTGATAGTGATGCCATGAGTTTTGAACTTTGTGCAAAACAAGGATATCGTGAGGCCGGCCGTAAAGCAAAACCTGTTTTACTGGAACCGATTATGAAAGTGGAAGTATTAACGCCTGATCAATACATGGGTGATGTTACCGGTGACTTAAATCGTCGTCGTGGTATGTTGGAAGGTATGGATAGCAAGCATGGCGTACAGGTTATTAAAGCCAAAGTGCCATTAAGCGAAATGTTTGGTTATGTAACACAACTGCGCTCTTTATCAAGTGGCCGTGCTACCTCTACAATGGAGTTTAGCCATTACTCTCCTGCACCAAATAATATTGCAGAAGAAGTGATAGCCAAGCAAAAAGGTAAAGTTAAAATAGGCGAAGAGTAAAGCCTTTTCCTTCCAATAAGATCGGGATTAATGACCGGATAACTGTTTGTGGAGAAATTGGAAGTGGATATTTTTTTAAAACCCCATTCTGAAAAGAATGGGGTTTTTATATTAATTTTATTCCGATACAGGCTAAAGCTTTGTTTGGCATAGTCTTAGCAGCGAAACTGTATCCTCACAAAAAATAAAGACATGCAAAAATTATTTCTGGCCATCCTGCTTATACTATCCTTACCCGCTTTTGCTCAACGCAATAAAGTTAATGCTGAGCATGAAAATTTTTTTCGCATGGGTGTCAAGGGAGGTGCTAATATCAATAAAATAAGCGGTCAGTCATTTCATAGTGGATTTAATTTTAATTTTCAGGCGGGCGCTTTTTTGCAATTTAATTTCAGCAGTCGTTTTGGATTGCAACCCGAAGTTAATTTTGTACAAACCTCATCTGAATTCAGCGATGATCTGTCAAATATTTATGATGATCTTTTTAGAGATGGCAGCCAGAAAAAATCAAAATTAAATTACCTGGAAGTACCCGTCTTATTAAATATAAATGTTGGCAGCAGCAAAAGAGTAAAGCTGCAAATCGGACCAGCTTATGGCGGGTTACTTAAACAAACCGTAGATAGTTTAAAAAATAAGGTGAATATTTATAAACAGGGGGAATGGTCTGCCATTGGAGGGCTATGGATACAAATACCTTTTGTAAATTTTGGGGCAAGGTATAAACTCGGCTTAACAGATCTTAATGGAATTGATAACCAGCAAAAATGGAAGAGCCAGAGTATACAGGTTTTTGTAGGAGTGACTTTTTAAGCGGGATAAAGCAGATACCTCCTTGCAAATATAAAATCTGGTTCGTATATTGTTTTCATAATCATCCGCTATGCAAAACATACCATTAGATCATCTGCTGTTAATAGATATTGAAACAGTGTCGGAACGGGCCACTTTTAACGAGTTACCTGAAGACTGGAAAACGCTTTGGGAAGAAAAAGTAAAACGTATTTTGCCCGATGAGGTATCTGTTTCTGAATTTTATCAGCAACGTGCTGCTGTCATGGCTGAGTTTTCGAAAGTGGTTTGTATCAGTGTTGGCTATTTTAAAAGTACCGGCAATCCGAGTCTGCTCAGGGTAAAATCTTTTTATGCTGAGGATGAAAAAATACTGCTGCAGGAATTTATAGCAGCTCTTCAAAAGTTGGAAGCCCATCATCCTAAATGGCATTTTACAGGCCACAATATTAAAGAGTTTGACATACCGTTTATTTGCCGTCGGTTGTTAATTAACAGTATAATCATACCACCAGTTCTCGATTTTCAGAATATGAAACCATGGGAAACTAACATGATAGACACCTTTCAGTATTGGCGATTTGGTGATTACAAACAGTATACGTCCTTAAAATTACTGGCAGCTGCTTTAAACGTGCCTTCGCCTAAAGATGATATAGACGGCAGCATGGTTGGTGATGTGTACTGGAAAGAAAAAGATCTGGAACGTATTGTTACTTATTGCCAGAAAGATGTGATCACTACCGGTAATATTGTTTTACGGTTTAAAAATTTACCACTGCTGCGTGAAGATCAGATTGAGATTGTAAAATAAAGCAACATCAGGTTACTGCAATATGAGTTTTTGTGTAGCTACCTGATCAGCATTTGTAATTTTAATAAGGTACAATCCTCTAGCAAACCTTGAGGTATTGATATGTATCAAAGATTGATTTGTCGTTTTTGTAAAT
Source organism: Chitinophagaceae bacterium (assembly GCA_947483345.1). Taxonomy (GTDB): domain Bacteria; phylum Bacteroidota; class Bacteroidia; order Chitinophagales; family Chitinophagaceae; genus Ferruginibacter. The sequence continues at coordinate 21,794 of CANKNL010000011.1, forward strand.
ACCCTATTTCCCGAAGCATCAAAAAATTGAATCAGGGAATTTGTGCTGGTCAACTTATCCATAGCCAGGGTAACAAAATCTGTTGCAGGATTAGGGGTAATATGTACCATAAAATCCAAATCAAAACGCAGATTTCTTACAACTGATACCTGGGCATTACCATTCTTTTCAACCTGTTTAATGCGATAGTAGCCCATCCCATTTAATGGTAAATTATCAAAAGCGGTATATGATAAATGGTTGTTACTGTTACCTGCAGCAACAATGGTAGAAATAGAATTCCAATGTCTGCCGTCTGCCGATCTTTCAATCATAAAATGACTGCTGTTGATTTCCTGTTCGGTGGTCCACACTAGTTTTACAGCTTTATTAAGCTTTTGGGCAGTAAATAAACTGAACGTAACTGGTAAGGCTCCATTGTCTAATCTGATATACCAAACCGGCGTGGTAATGATCCTGCTGCTGCCATTTGTAATGTCAATATAATAATAGCCCGATGCAAGGTTTTGGAAATTATTATCAACAAAATTCAACGTGCTTCCTGTAGCCGAATTCACTTCTACAGCATTAACATTACTGCCCGGTACACCAAACATGACTTTAATAATTGCCCCCGACGTGCTGGTAGTGGCATCTGTGATATTAACCGAAATAACCGGTGCACCTGCAGCTGTTAAACTGCTGCCCATGATTTTTGTATTAAGTGTAAAATCAACCTTGGTATCACAATCCTGTGTTGCATAAACATGACTGTTTCGAAAACCTTTAATGATTTCTGTTTTTGATAAGGCAGGTGCAATAACAGCCGATCTGGAATAGGTTGTTCGGCCAAAAGTTGTGTTATGATTGTCATGATCAATAGTTGGAGAAATATGATATCCTTTTGACAATAATTTTTGATAATAGGAAAGATAACTAAGTGATGTGGCCGGATCGCTATATGCCGTATTTGCAGAAAATGCGGGACCACTTTCAACAGCGGCTCCACTTATGGCAGCATCTGCAACAGGGTTGTATGCAGTATTGTAAAGGTTACCAAAATCGGAACTGCTGGGATGGGCAAGCGTTGCAAATGTGTTGCTGCTGCTGTTGTCATTTACCGTTTTAAATAAACCATTTGCTCCGGTATAGTCTGATTTGGTTATAAAAACATCATAATTATTACTGCTGCCCCAACCGCCGCTGCCACTTTCCCATCCCCATAAATTATCCATACCATCTCCATAAACCAATACATGTCCGCCATTACTAATAACACCCCATTCCATACCGTATAATGCAATAAAACCCGGAAAGGCTGTTGTATAATTATTGGCCTGTGTTATTCCCAAACGATAATTAGTGAGTTTATTTCCTGCCGTATAATGGTTATGTTCCGAAATGCCCATAAAATTCATACAAAGAGAAGACATGGCATACGTGTAATCATCATAGGGGGTATATCCAGGGTTATCCTTGTTGCCATCAGAATAATCTGAATGGCCATGCAGGTTACCAAAATAGTAATTATTAGCAAGGTCATTGGTTGTCGTTGCATTTCCTTCCAGTGGCGTTGTTGTTAAATATTTTGTTCCGCCACTGCAGTTTTTATTTTCGGCAAATACATAAAAATAATAAGTGGTGCCATTTATCAGTCCGGTTGTTAAAAAACTTTTATTGACATTATTAGCAACAACAATCCCGCCGCCTAAATTATCTCCGGCAAAATAGTCGGTATTATTTACCGGTGTTGCAGATAAAGTTGGATTAAGACTTCTTATAATTAAGTAAGTGTCATTGCCTGCACCGGCATTAAATGCACCGGCAATGGCAGTACTGGCAATGGTAAACGACAAATTTGTTGGTTGGGCAGTTGGTATGTTGCAAGCTGATAAGTTAGCTGTTGACCAGGAACCGCTCAAGGGCAGAGTCGTAAAATACATTGGCCCATTACTGCAGCTAAGATTATTATAACTGATTATGTAAAAATAATAAATAGTAACAGGTAATAGGCCTGATGCAGTAAAATCAATGCCATTGCTTTGTTGAACAACAATGGCATTGCCAATAATATTACCGGGTGCATAGGTAACCGTATTCACCGGATTAGCACTTAAGCTGGCGGAGGTACTACGTAAAACAAGATAGCCATCTGCCGCTGTGGCAGTGAAGGAGCCTTGAATAGAATTCACTGTCGTTGTTCCAAAATTTAAATTAACTGGTTGTAAAACCGGTGATGTACACGGTGGAAGCCCGGCAATGGTATTTGCATTTCCAATTAATGGATTTATAGTTAAATATTTGATACTGCCCGAGCAAATATTATTAACAGAAAATATGTAAAAATAGTAAGTGGTAAGTGGTGATAATCCCGTTGCCGAAAAGGTTACTGTATTTCCATTGGCTACAACATAACCATCACCAATATTATCTCCCAGGTTATAAGTAGTGCCATCAACCGGTAATGAAGTGAGGCTGTTGTTAGTGCTGATAACCACCAAATAGTTATGTGGTGCAGGACTGGCAGCCGTAAAGCTTCCATCAATACTAGTACTGGTAATGGCGCCAAAAATCAAATTGGTTGGTTGTGCTGTTGGTGTTACACAAGGGGTATTTGGTACTGCCGTTATCGTTAAATTATCAATACTTATTTTAGGGCGGGAGCCTGTGGTACCGCCTGAACCATTGTGGTAATAAAATCTCAACCTGGCAGTTGCTGAATTATTAAATGATGCAGGTAAAGCAACAGTTGTTATACTACCCGAAGCGGCGACATTGTTTGTAAAATTTAAAACAAATGCTGGGGTTAGATCAGAAAAAGTTATTCCATCAATACTTGAATATACTCTTAAAGAACCCTTTCTGTCGCCAGTTGAATTAAATACAGTAGCCCAGTCGAAACTAATAGTACCAGCATTTACTCCGGTAAAATCCATAAAAAAATCAAATGCAGTTGAAGTGGTATTATCGCTTGTTCCAGTAGTAAGTAATACAATTGAATTAGTACCTTTTTGAATTCCTCCAGAAGTTAATGTTGTTTGAAATACGTTATTAACAGTAATTATTGTTGCTGAAGGTATAGGCGTACTTCCGTTAGTTGCCACAGCACCAAACCTGTTTGCACCAGTACCTGCTGCAAAATTATTCGTCCAGATTGCAATATCAGTAAAATTTTCGGTGTAGGTAAGCCCCGGCTGCAATGCCATGGGCACGGGCGTTTGTGCAAACGCGGTAGTTACAAGTAGTGAAAATATTAATGCCAGAATACATTTATTCATCTGCGGTTTTCAATATTGGATATTTGGCTTATCTTATGAAGTGCATACCAATTAAATTTTGCTTAAATGGTGCTCCTCTTTTAA
>CANKNL010000012.1 GCA_947483345.1 Chitinophagaceae bacterium
AAAAATATCCTCCACGCTTATTTTAGAAGATGAGATAGAAAAGAACCTGAGCTACCTCATCATGCAAAAGCATACCGGCTTAACGGTAGAAATACATCCTATTTTACATTCCTATCTTACCAAAGGATTTTTATTTTCAAAGCTTTCCAGATGGAGGCGCAAATACAAACAGCGCATTAAATTAAAAGCCAACAGCAATTATCACTTAACTGAGTTTCATTTTTTTGATGATAGTGATGAGGAAATAAAATTGTAATTAATCATTATCTTCTAAAATAAAAATATCTTCTACATTTTTATTAAATACGTTGGCAATTTTTATTGCTAAAACAGTTGAAGGTATATACTTAGCTGACTCAATAGCTATAACCGATTGTCTTGAAACATTTATCAGTTCGGCCAGTTCGGCCTGTGTAATATTTTTTACTGCACGTTCAATTCTAATGGAGTTTTTCATTACGCTTAATTGGTGTTTGAAACTTTGCGCCAATGCAACACATAATTGAATCGGGAAATATAAAACAACCAGAATAACAAAACTGAACATAAAATAAATAAGAACCAACCTGCATCTCCGGTTGGCTCTGTTCTTAATACAAACATGATAACAAACGTTAGCATAAAGAAAATAAGTTGTACCAAGGCTGATAACTGAAAACTTTCTAATCTTATTCTTGAAATAAATTCATCCTCTTTTTTCTCTTTGGAAAAACTTATAAAATACAATCCTGTTAAACAGCAGAAAAATGATACCAACAGAAAAATAACATTTGGCAAATGATAAAAAGCTATTGGATTACCATTTTGAGTGTAACCATTTTTATTATCTCCAGTTATAAAAAAAAGCAGATTTGTAAAAACCCCCCTTTGAATGGCTATCCAGCCAATTAAACCTAATGGAAATAAAAATGCACCTATTTTTTTATACTTATTTGGTAATAGATATTTTGCACCCATAATAAATAATTTATTGCAAAGTAATCTTTTATTTACATTTTGTAAAGTAAAGTTTACATTTTATATAAAAATTAACCCCGCCGGAACGGGGTAACTACATTTTATATTTTTTTAATGTTCGTGGTGATGTTGCATGGCTGTTAACTCCTCTGCTGTTACTGTTTTCTCTTTTGCCTTTGCCTGGCCTTCTATCCAGTTAAACAGTTTATCGGTAATTAAACGGCGATAACTGCTGTCAACCTGCTTTTCATCCTTCATCATGCGGTCGATATAACTTTCGATCCAACCCGTATCTTCACCCAGGTTCATGGTTCCAAAATAGCGCATGATCTCTACTTTCATGTATGCTCTCAACTCATCATTACCAACTTCCAGTCCGTGCTCCTTAATTAATTTATCGCTGATTAAAGTCCATTTTAACTGATTGATAAATGTGGGAAATTCGGTTTCAACCTGCTCGGGCGTTTTTTCCTTTTCTCCGCCGGTTTGTAACCAGCGCTTTAAAAACTCAACCGGAAAATCCATTTTGGTTTCGTCTATCAGGTAATGATATAATTGATCCTGCAGTTGATTGCGACTTTGGCCCTTCCAGTAATTTTCAATTTCTTCTTTTATGGAATCTCTTAATTCAGATTCTGTTTTAATGTCTTTAGCCGGATAGATTTCTTTAAAGAAATCTTCTGTAAGCTCCCGTTTTTCAACCAACCCGATCTTTACGATCTCCAGATTAAAATATTTTTTTGCAGCTTCCTTATCATCCTTATCAAAACCCAGATCCTGTAAAAACATACCCAGTTTATCATCATCAAAAGCCTTACTCAACTGTACAGTAACTGTTTCGCCAACTTTTTTACCTGTGAATTTTTTCTGGGTAGCTGCAGTTAAGTATTTGAGGATAACAGAGTTTTCCTTACTTACTCCACCTTCAACAACAGTACCATCCTTATCAGCTTCGGTAAACAGGATATTCAGTACATGCTCCTCATTATCGATGGTTTCGGGCTCAGTCATCTTACCGCCCTTGATCTGCATACGACTTATTTCTTCATCAACCATTGTATCGGTTGCCACTACCTGATGCAGGGTAACTTTTGCTTTGGCCACATCAGCCATGGTATAATCGGGTTTCAGGCCAATTTCGAATGCAAATTCATAATCTGCCGGGTTATTCATATCCATATCACGCAGATCATTACTTAATGGTAATGGCTGTCCGAATATCTCGGGCTTTTCGGCATTTAACCAGGTATACAGTTCTTTTTCTACTGATTTTAAAATTTCATCAGTAAAAATTGAAGCGCCGTGCATTTTTCTGATCATCCCGGGAGGTACCATTCCTTTTCTAAAACCAGGGATATTGGCTGTTTTACTGTATTCCTTCAGCTTTTTATCAAATGCCGGTAAATAATCGTCCTTACTCACTTTTACGGTTAATTTATCATGTAACTGACCGATGTTTTCTCTTGTAACTGTTGCCATTTGAAGTGTTTAAAATTTTAAAAAGGCTTAAGGGTTTAAAGGTTTTATTCAATTGTGTTACACCTTTAAACCTTTAAACCTTTAAACTTACGTTTGTGCGGATAATAGGGGTCGAACCTACATGGATTGCTCCGCCAGATCCTAAGTCTGGTGCGTCTGCCAATTTCGCCATATCCGCTTAAGGGCTGCAAAAGTAAGGCATTTATGCAAAACAGAAAACAGAATTGTTTACGTAAATTCGTACCTAACAGATGGAAACCGCCATAAACATACCAAAATACGATCTCAACGAGGAAGATGAAAAAAAAGAGATCCTTCGGCATTACCGTGGGCTTTTGCGTGTTTTAAAGCTGAAATTAAAGCCCGGAGATAAACAATTACTACGCACGGCTTTTGAAATGGCTGCCAAAGCCCATGAAACCATGCGCCGTAAGAGTGGCGAACCCTATATTCTGCATCCCATTGCTGTAGCTAAAATTTGTGTTGAAGAGATTGGCCTGGGGATTCGCAGTACCATCTGTGCCTTATTACATGATACCGTTGAAGACACCGATATTTCGTTAGAAGATATTCAACGGGAATTTGGGATTGAAGTGACTAAAATTGTTGATGGGCTTACCAAGATCAATACGGTAATGGACACCAACAGTACACAACAAGCCGAAAATTTTAAGAAGATCTTACTAACCCTAACCGATGACCCAAGGGTTATATTAATCAAACTTGCCGACCGGCTGCATAATATGCGTACGCTGGAAAGCATGAAAAGAGAGAAGCAGTTAAAAATTTCGAGCGAAACGATTTTTGTATATGCCCCGCTGGCGCACCGCATGGGTTTGTATAATATTAAGACCGAAATGGAAGATCTGGCCATGAAATATATGGAGCCGGACACCTACAGATACATTGCGCAAAAATTAAGTGATACCAAAAGGGAACGCACCAAATACATCAATGACTTTATCAGACCTTTAAAAGAAAAATTAGACAAAGCTGAATTTGAATTTGACATTTATGGCCGGCCAAAAAGCATTCACTCCATCTGGAATAAGATGAAAAAAAAGGGAGTTAGTTTTGAAGAAGTGTACGACCTTTTTGCCATCCGTATTCTTGTTAATGCCAGTTTGGAAAAAGAAAAAGAAGACTGTTGGAAAGTGTACAGTATCATTACCGATGAATATAACCCATCGCCCGAAAGATTAAGAGACTGGTTAAGTAATCCTAAAAGTAATGGTTATGAAGCTTTGCACACCACGGTGATGGGACCGCATGGCAAATGGGTAGAGGTGCAGATAAGGACCAAACGAATGAATGAAATAGCTGAAAAAGGATTGGCTGCGCATTGGAAATACAAAGAAGGTAAGGAAGACGAAAGCCGCTTTGACAAATGGTTTCATCAGATCAGGGAAGCCCTTACCAACCCAGATGAAAACTCCATAGATTTTTTACAGGATTTTAAAACCTCTTTTCTTGCCGAAGAGATTTATGTGTATACCCCCAAGGGAGAAGTGAAGATGCTACCCATTGGCGCTTCGGCATTAGACTTTGCTTTTGGTGTACATACGGCCATTGGCAGTAAATGTATTGGCGCAAAAGTAAATCACAAACTGGTACCCATCAGTTATAAATTACGCAGTGGCGATCAGATTGAAATTATTACCAGCGCCAAACAAAAACCCAATATTGAGTGGCTCAATTTTGTGGTAACCAGTAAGGCCAAATCAAAAATAAAAGACACCCTTAAAGAAGAAAAAAGAAAAATTGCCGATGAGGGGAAATATACATTACAAAGAAAACTGGAAGGCATTGGTGCCTCTATGAGTTATAGTAATCTGGAAGAACTTTCAAATTTTTACAAAACGGGTTCATCACTTGATCTGTTGTATGACATTGCTGTTAAAAAAATTGATCTTAAAGAATTAAAAGAATTTACTGTTCATGGCGATAAATTAATTGCGCCCAAGCCGGTTAAGCTAACCCCTGAAGACAAATCGGATAAGGAGCAATTTGTAAAGCATTATGATAAAAAAGATGCCGAGCTAATCATTTTTGGAGAAAGCAGCGATAAAATACAATATGCTTTAGCCAATTGCTGCAAACCAATACCGGGCGATGATGTATTTGGTTTTGTAACCACCGGCGAAGGATTAAAAATACACCGTACCAATTGCCCTAATGCCGCCAGGTTATTAGCAAACTACGGGCACCGGGTAGTAAAAACCAAGTGGGCAAAAAATAAAGAGATCTCTTTTCTTACGGGTTTAAAAATTATCGGACTGGATGATGTAGGTGTTATTCATAAAATCACCAACCTCATTAGTGGTGAATTGAAATTTAATATTTCGGCAATGACGATTGAAGCCAAAGAAGGTATTTTTGAAGGCAATGTAAAAATATTTGTTAGAGACAAAGAAGAATTGGATGAACTGGTAGAGCGATTGGTTTCCATGAGCGGAATTGAACGGGTAGACCGATATGATACAGAGTAAGGCGGGCCCTTCCTTGAACGACGTTCGTTCTTTTTAAAAAAACCAGTGGGAAGGAAATGGAGAAGATATTAGCGAAGAATTAAATTAATAAACATAAAAAATCTCGAATTAAAAATCACCCAAATCGAGTTCCCTCTTCTTTGGCGAGGGATTGGGCAGAGGTTATGCAGGAAATAATAAACCGTTTGAAGGAAAATGCAGGTCTTTCGGATGAGCAGGCAGCAAAAGCACTGGAAACCATTAAAGATTTTGTAAAGGAAAAATTTCCAATGCTGGGTGGTGCTGTAGATAACATGTTTGGCGCATCCCATGGGGATTCTTCGGATGAGCCGGGGATGTAATTTATTTTAATACTTCCCTGCTGATGACCAGTTTTTGAATTTCGCTGGTTCCTTCTCCAATGGTACACAGTTTACTGTCTCTGTAAAATTTTTCAACAGGAAAATCTTTGGTGTATCCATAACCGCCAAAAATTTGCACGGCATCTGTACTCACTTTTACAGCTACTTCACTGCTGTAATATTTTGCCATGGCCGATTCTTTGGTCATGGGTAAATGCCGCATTTTTAAATCGCAGGCCAGTTTTATCAACAAATCTGCCGCTTCAATTTCTGTTGCCATATCGGCCAGTTTAAAACTGATGCCCTGAAAATTGGCAATGGGCTGATCGAACTGATGCCTTTCTTTTGCATATTGCAATGATGCTTCATAAGCGCCCCTGGCAATGCCCAGGCCAAGTGCTGCAATAGATATGCGGCCACCATCCAAAACTTTCATACTTTGTTTAAATCCTTGTCCCACATCCCCAATTCGGTTGGCATCAGAAATTTTACAGTTATCAAAAATCATTTCGGCAGTTTCGCTGGCCCGCATGCCCAATTTATTTTCTTTTTTACCGGCGCTAAAACCTGCTGTGCCTCTTTCTACAATAAATGTTGTTGAATTATCTTTTGTTCTCGGCTCGCCTGTTCTGCATATCACTACGGCCACATCGCCACTCTTGCCGTGGGTGATCCACGATTTGGTACCGTTAATAATCCAATCATCGCCATCTTTAACAGCCGTTGTCTTCATATTACCAGCATCACTACCGGTGTTGGCTTCTGTTAATCCCCAGGCTCCGATATATTCGGCTGTAGCCAGTTTGGTTAAATATTTTTTCTTTTGTGCTTCGTTTCCAAAAGCTAAAATATGACCGGTACAAAGCGAATTATGTGCGGCTAATGATAACCCAATTGAACCGCAAACTTTTGATATTTCCTGGATAATGGCATTGTATTCAAAATACCCCAGGCCACTACCACCATATTGTTCCGGCACTAAAACGCCCATCAGGCCCAGCTTCCCCATTTCCTTGAAAATGTGCACCGGAAATTCCTGGCTCTCATCCCAGTCCATTAAATGGGGTTTAATATATTGTATGGCAAATTCTTTAGCGGTTTGTGCAACCTGCCTTGTAAGTTCTGTTGTAGTAAAATTCATATAGCTATTGATCGTTAATGCCGCAATTTACAGATTTTTAAAGGACTTACACTTGTTAGTCTTTCATTTAACAGAAAGATACGGAGACAGTTTAATAAAAATGTCATCGGTTACCATCATCATTTTTTTAATGTCGTTTACTGATGAAAAATAACCGTGTTGGTTTCTATATTGTACGATGGCATTGGCCAAATTATATCTGAGGTAGGGGTGTATTTTTAATTCATCAACTGTGGCCATGTTGATATTTAGTTTTTTAACGTCGGTATTGGTTATTACCAGTTTATCTTTTATTTTTTGAAAGGTTGAATCGGGTAAAGCAAAAGTTTCTGCAACCTGGTTCAGGTTATAAAAACCACCAAGTTTATCCCGAAAACTGATGATTCGGTTGGCCAGTTTACTGCCAATACCGGGCAAGGCAATAAAGGCCGATGTATCTGCCTTGTTGATATCAACTGTTGTGATGCGGTATGTTGGTTTTTCATAAGTTTTTACCGGTACTGCATGGTTAGATTGTTGAAAATCCGTACCGGGTTTTACTTCAATCTTTACATAGGGTAATAGCCTGTTCACTTCATCTGTATGTAGCCCCCATATTTTTCCAATATCTTCCGGTTTATAAAACCTTCCCCCTTTTGCAGTGTAATTTTTAATGGTGCCTGCTGTTTTTTCGGTTACCCCTAATTTGATCCAGCCGGCGGCTGTTAATGTATTGGGATCAAAATAAAACAGTTCGCCGGTTGGTTTTTTATTGACCCCATTTTTTTCAGACGCCGGACCATTATTTCTGAAATTATTGTCATCATAATCGCGGTTTGTGTAGGTAACCAAACTATCCTGTTGTTTAATTTGAAGGGCAGCAATTTCTTTTTCAAATGCCGTTTGATCAACCTGTTTTGATCTGATGAAAAAGGGAAATAAAAATGGCAAGACAATAAAAAATAATATCAAAACAACAACAGCTATGATCCCTGTACGTTCTTTAAGGGTAAATGAAAGGTATTCGGGCAACTGTTTTTTGGGTGTGGCCATGAGGCCCCCAAGATAAGGTTTGAAAAAATAAAATTCAAGGGAAAAAGACCGGTAAAAAATGTGGAAATTCACAAGATTAGTAGAAGAAGTTTTCAAGGTAATCTAACTTGTGTCTAATACAATAAAGGAAATTAATTAAACCAGAATGCGCTATAAAATTTTTAATAGCTCAGTAACTGCTGGTTTGCAGTTGGTTGGAGTATTATAAATTTGTGCAATGTGTAGGTTGGAAGTAAAATTTTAAAATTAAGAAGTGAAGAATGTTATCGATTTTTTGTTGGTGGCAATGTTCTGTCCTAAGTGGGTCGGGCTGAATACCATCATTGATCTTAATCTCAACAGGCTCGGCTTTGCAAAATGTAAAAGAGCTACACGTTATTTTTAATTTAGTTAAGCGTGTAGCACATTTACATTTTGCGCCCACGCACCAGCAGACCTCAACCCCAGCACTAAGTCTCCACTGATTTTTCGGCACCCCAAACTTCAAAGCAGAAAAAAAATGAAGAAGAAAAAAGAAAGCCGCCTGACGGCGGCCTTATTAAGCTTCTTTATTGCTATAAGCAGCAATTTCCTACTGTAATTAAGTTTGGGTTTAATTTTTTATTCCTCTCTATTAATTATTTTTTATTACCGACCTCAGTTGATTCAACATCCTGTCGCTTAATTTTAAATCCTCTGTAATTATTTCAGCTTGTCCCGATAAGCCCTCATGGTATTGCACCAATTTTTTATAATTTGTTTGTAACCCATTTGGCAAAAGCACTTTGGCAAGGTAACCGCTATCTGTAGGAATGTTTGAGATAAAATCCAACTTCCCGGTAATAGCACCATACTCTTGGAATGGGTAAGAAGGCAGTTTCAGTAAAACTTTTTGCCCCCGTTTTATTTTGCCAAAATTTTGTTGAGGGATATTTACCTCTACAAAATATTCGGTATTTTCAGGATTAATAAAGCAAACAGTCTGGTTGTTTTTTAATTGTTGATTCTCTTGCACAAAACCTGCAAAAGCAATCTTCCCTTCAATTGGCGCAACTAAGAGGTACTTTGTTTTCCACTCGTCTAATTGCGCTTTCAATGTATTTAATGCCTGCATAAATATTCCTTTCTGCTGGGCTATATCATTTTCCAATTGCAATATTTCTTTTTCTTTCTCATGCTGGCTGCTTTCATTACTTATAATTGCCGAAGATATTTGTGGAATAGTCAACGCTTTGCCAATGTATTTGCTTTTTTCGTTCCTGTAATCCAACGGCGATATTACCTTATCCTCTTTTAAAGACTGATTAGCATCAAAAGTTTCTTTCGCCAATCCCAAATCTTCCACCTGCATTTCTTTTTGTTGTAGTAAATTGGCATGAAGCCTTTGCAGGTAAATCATGTCGTTTTGCAACATCGCTTTCCGTTTTAAATAATACCCGTTTTGAAGATATTGTTTAAATAAAATAAAACCTTGTGTAAAAGATTGATAAGCCTGTTGGGCTTCTCCAAGGCTTTGGTAAGGCGCTAACAAATATCCTGTTACTATCTCCGCACTTCCTCTATTCATTAAAAGTTGCAACTCATCAATAGTTTTCGAAAGAGACATAACTTCCACATGATTTGCCCTGCTTTCCATAAAGCCCAGTAATTCATTTTGCTTTACATATCTCCATTCGACAGCATATAGTTTAATAAGCTTTCCTTCCGTTTTTGTTTTTACCTCTTTAGGTGCATTGATAGATGTCAGCATTGCATTCGCATGTACAACATCAGGGTAACTTATAACGAATGTAGAAGCAATTAAACAGCCAATTATAATTAGGAATAAAGTAATCCCATTCCTTAAAATCCAGACAGGCCTGTAAGAAATTATTTCCTGTACCTCGTTAGAAAGTAATCTTATTTCTTCATTTGATTCTGCTGGCATAATCTTGTTTTAAGCTTGTTAATCTCCCAACTCTAATTGATTTTTAACAAGTGTATAATATTCACCCCTTAAGCTTGTTAATTCATTATGGGTGCCTCTTTCTGTAATCATTCCGTTGTTCAACACTACAATCTGATCGGCATTCTTTACGGTACTTAAGCGGTGGGCAACAACAATAACAGTCTTGTTTTCAAAAAAAGCTACCAGGTTTTTCATAATCACCGTTTCGTTATTGGCATCTAAACTATTTGTTGCTTCATCAAAAAATATATAATCGGGGTTTTTGCAAACAGCCCTTGCAATAAGTATACATTGCTTTTGACCCGCACTTATTCCAATACCTTCAGCACCAATTTTTGTATTAAAGCCAAGCGGCAGGCTTTCAATAAATTCTAAAATATTGGCAATGGTTGCAGCCTCTTTTAATTTTACAGTGTTAATGATTTCATCGCCTATTGCAATATTTGCTGCAATACTATCGCTAAACATAAAACTTTCCTGCATTACCACGCCAATACTTTTCCGCCACGCCCTGTGGCTCAGATTTACAATATCATTTCCGCCAACCTTTACATTGCCCTTATAAGTTTCATAGAACTTTAATAATAATTTTAAAAGAGTGGTTTTGCCACTTCCGCTTGTTCCAACAATTGCAGTTGTTTTACCCTGTGGTATAGTTAAATTTATATCTTTTAAAACTGCTTCATTGCCAGCACCGGGGTAAGTAAATGAAACATTCACCAGATCAATCGTTTTATTCGTTGGCAAAACTTTGCTCAGTTCTCCTCCACTACTTCCCCCATGTAGGACCGAGAGGGCTTCTTCGTCTTTTAGTTGATGAATCTCATTCAATCTGTCTAAACTTATTTTAGCTAACTGCCAGCTTTGTACAAAATTTATCATTTGCTCAATAGGGCTGTTAAGTTGGCCAATTATATATTGTATGGCCAACATACCGCCCAAAGTCATTTGCCCGTTTACCACTGCCGTTGCTGCTAAAAAAGTAATGATTATATTTTTCCCCTCATTAATAAAGAAAGCACCCGTTTGCTGCCATTGGTTTAATGCCAACCCCTTCATCCCAAGTTTAAATGTCTTTGCCTGTAGCCGTTCCCATTCCCACCGTTTGAGTTTTTCGCAGCCGTGCAGCTTAATTTCTTGCATGCCTTGTACTATTTGTATAGTTTTGCTTTGCTCGGTTGCTGCAATATCAAACTGCCTGTAATCAAGTTGTCTACGTTTCTTAAGAAAAATAATTATCCATAAAATATACAGTACACTGGCTGCAATAAAAATTAAAAAGATAGGTAAATTGTATATTCCCAACACCACAGAAAATATAACCAGGTTAAAAACAGAAAACAAAGTAGTAAGCGATGTACCGGTAAGAAAATTTTGTATGCGGCTGTGGTCATTCATACGTTGCATAATGTCGCCGGTCTTTTTACTGTCAAAGTAACTAACAGGCAGTTTCATCAGCTTAATTAAAAAATCGGTAAGTATATTTATATTTATGCGGCTGCTTATATGGTAGAGAATCCAAGCCTTTATAAAATCCACCGAAAGCCGGCCGGCAAATAAAGCCAGCTGCGCAAAAAGTATAATGGTAATAAAATGTATGTTGCCAGTATTTATACCGGTATCTACAATGCTTTGGGTAAGGAATGGAAAGATCAATTGCAACAGACTGCCCAGTAATAAACCCAAAATAAGATGCACAATTAATTTTTTATACGGGTACAGGTATTTTACTAAGTTCCCAAACCCTTTATTATTGCCGGTCTCCGTATAATTGTCATCATACTCATTAGTATAAAAAGCAGGAGTGGGTTCTAATAAAAGGGCAATCCCGCAGTTTTCGTTATTGTTATTATTGCTAAACCAATGTTGCTCAAATTCTTTTTGTTTATACTTTATAAGGCTCTTACCAGGATCAGCAATAAAGTATTCTTCTTTTTTAATTTTATACAATACCACAAAATGATTTTGCCCCCAATGCAAAATGCAGGGCAGTTTTGCTTCATTTAACTCTGTAATATTTAATTGCACCGCTTGTGTACGGTAACCAATTTTTTCTGCCGTATCACAAATACCAAGAATATTTACACCTTCTTTGCCAATCTCCGTTAACTCTCTAATTTTTTCTAAACTGAAATAACGGCCGTGGTATTTACTTACCATGTAAAGGCATGTAGGACCGCAGTCCATCTGGTTTTGCTGAATAAGGAAGGGAAAGATTGGCATTAAGCGCACGCATTTTGAACAATTACTAATTCTTTCTTACACATTTTATAGTTTTTCTTTTTCGAAATTTTACCGATTAATCTTTTCTAGTAAAGAGTTAATAATATTTTTAGTTTCTTTTGCTGATGGCAAAGGCCCATCTAACATCGCTATTTTATAATCCTTGGTAATAATAATTGTCCTTGGAATTACTTCGATTGAGTATGCTGTCAATTTTAATTTGTCAATTATATATTCTGTTTCATGCATTTTCCCCTTTTCAATTAAATATTTTTTCCAAGCCTTATTATTGTTATCAATAGAAAGAGAGATAAAAACTAAATTGCTATTATCTTTATATTTTTGTTTAAGGCTATCTAAAAAAGGGAACTCCTCTATACAAGGTAAACACCATGTTGCCCACAAATCAATAAAAATAGTTTTACCCTTATACTTACTCAAGGATACTACTTCGCCATTATAATTCACCATATCAAAATCTATTGCATCATCTCCTATATTGAATTGTATAACTTTTTTAAATGCTGCTAAAAGATATGATTGATAATCTTTCTGAATTATCTTTTTAATTTCATATTCAATATTGGAATTATCATCTTTTTTATTAATTTCCTTTATTTTTTGAAACAATACTTTTGCATTTAACCATTGTTGAACAAGCTCAAATTGGTTGGTTTTATTTGTATTTCGTTTTAAAATTTCCGAAAGGATAACTCTATAAACTGCTATTTTAAGAAAATCTGCATTAATGAAATTTTTACAATAATATCTTAAATAGGGGCCAATTATTTTCTTACTGCCTTTTCTAAACTGCAGAGCCGAATCCTCTGAAAACTTATGCATATAAGGGAAATAAAAATCTACATATATTAAACTATTGATTAAATCGGCTTTTATACGAGCTTTTTCTAATAGTTTGATTTTTGGGGGGACATTTTTAAAAGAATCTAAAAATATTCTTCTGTTTTTGGCTTTTAAAATAATTAGATTAATAGTTTCTGTTAAAGTTGCTTTTATATTATCGCCTGCTTCTAAAAATGAACCAGCTTTAGGAAACGGTGTAGACTTGAGGTACTCATTTATTTTTGCATTTTTTCCATAGAAAGTAGAGTTATCGGAATTATTGTAATCAATATTCATGAATAAACTATCACCAGGAGAAAGGTATAAGATATTTCTTCCTATTCTATAATAATTTGGCTTGAGTAGTTTAAAAGAAATTGAAAAATTTCCTGTACTATCAATCAAAAGCAATCTCAATGAGTCTGGTAATTTCAGGTCTTTCAGTTCCGACATCTCTTCAACCTGAATTTCATTTTTTGCATTTATTATTTTACCATTTAAATATACATTTTTGCCAGAAGTTTGGCAATGGACATGAAAATTTACAAATGTAGAGAGGACCATTATAATACTGATTTGCTTTAAATAAGTCTTCATACTTTGTTCAATTTTCTTTAATGCTTTTTAATAACTAAATTGATTTAATAATGTAGGCTCAGTACAACTAAGCCTACAATTATTTTTGATCTATGCACGTACACATGCTCTACCAGTGGTCTTATCATCGCAAGTTATAACTTGTGATGTGCTGCATTTGTGATCCTGGTTACCGCAATCAGTGTCAGCTAGACATCCACAACTTGCACCTCCTGGTGCAGTTCCACCAATTACTTTTTTCATTTCATCTCTTGATAATGTTTTCATTTTATAAAATTTAAAAAATTATGATGCAGCAGTTGCAAACTACATCGTTAAGTTGGTTTATTCAGAGGCAACTATTTATGCCATGCATTGCACAAATCCCTGAATTACTTTTTGAGATTTTTTTTGAGTATTTCAAGCAATACTTTTTCTTCATCTTCCCAACTACTAAATTTTATTATCCCATTTGGGTCAATTAAATATAAGGACGGTATCGGTTTATTACCGAATTTATTACTCAAGTCTGCATTTCCAAACACATTGTTCCAATTCATATTCAAGTCGGTTATTTTTTTTATAAATGCAGTTGAATCTTTATCACATGAAACGGAAATCATTTCTAAATCATCAACTTTATAATCCTTCCTTATTTTTTTTAACATCGGTATTTCCGCAAGGCAAGGCGCACACCAAGTTGCCCAGAAGCTCATTAAAACATACTTACCTTTAAGTTTGCTCAATGAGATGACATTTCCCCTGTAATCAGTTGCAACAAATGAAGGTGAGGTTTCCCCTGATTTGATAAAAAGGTTCCCTTCGATTAATTGTTTAAGATTTTTGCCTTCAAAACTTTCTTTAAATTTAACTGGAAAAGCTGCATTAAATATCTCGTATAATTCAAGTTGATTTGTTCTTAAAAGTTCATTGACTATATTTAATCGAAAAAACCAAAAATAAAAATATTTATTACCCCTTACTTTTATATATTCCATTGCTTTAAGTGCCAATTCTCTTGATGAATTATTATAGTTTTTTACATTTGCATCGTTTTTTAAAAGATTATACTGATTAGAAAAATACGATTTCGCTTCAAATTCTTTTTTGCAATATTCTTTTAAATCCAAAAATTCTTTACAATTACCTACATCAATCCCATTTTTTATAATATTATTGGATAATGATTTTTGTGCTGAATCTGGAGCTGTAAAAATTATATGTCCTGTTTTTGAATTGATCAATAGCCTTAACCAACTGTTATCAGTTTCATATAAAATTGATAATGTCCCGTATGTAGCGAATAAATTTCGTTTTATTATTGTAATATTATTTTTAAAAATTACATCTATCAATTTTTGCTCTAATCCGTCATCAAAGAATATTTTTATATTTTTTGTATCTAGTTTTTTGGAGAATTGAATTTTGAAATTTGTACTATCATTTGCTTTTATATTTTGTATGAACAGTAAATAAAAGACAGCAATATTCAATATCTTATACATATCAATGTGGTTTTAAATTTCTAAAAAAAGAAGTTGCCTAAAATAGGCAACTTCTTTAAGCAATCTTAATAACATGAGCTTGCACCTGAAATAGAACAATCACAAGTGTTGGCAGTAGTATTGCCAATAACGACTGTGTTTTTTGTACAGGTTCCTGTACTTTCCCCAACTTTATAACACGCTGATTTGCATGTAATGCCTCCTTCATCAGGTGCAGTTCCACCCATTACTTTTTTCATTTCATCTCTTGATAAATGTTTCATAATAAATAAATTTTAAAATTTAATGCAGCAGTTGCAACTGCATCGTTAAGTTGGTTGATCCAGAGGCAACTATTTATGCCGTGCACTGCACAAATCCCTGAATTATTTGAAATCCGTTACTGTTAATTTCCCTAACAGTTGCGGTAGTAAAATCCCTATATCTTTTAAGTTATATCTGCCGGGTAATTTTTTGCCATTTACAAAGAAAGTAGGTGTAGCAGTAATTTTGTTTTCAGTTATCCAGTTGTTGTGTTCTTTCAATCGAGCTTTCACATCAATATTATTATCAACTTGCCATTTAGCATTCCACTTTTCTAAATCCATCCAGACAAACCAATCGCTAAGCATTTCCTCTAATACTTTATTGTTTTGGCAGCTTAAAGCTTTTTGCAATATTGTTCTTACTGCTATACTAAGTTTATCATTTTCATTTTCTGCATTATATAATAACCGTATTTGAACTTTTACCCCGTCCTTGTAATTTTTCATTAATTCATCTAACTGCAAATGCGCTTTAGCGCAAGGCCCACAATATGGATTGCAGGCCACTGTAATTAGTATGGGTGCAGCAGAGTTGCCAATCACCAAATCATTTTCCCATATTGTTGTATCAACCTTTTGCTCCTGTTGCCACTGGGTTACAAATAAAGCGGCATCAGACTTCCACTTTTTTAATTCAGCTAATTTATGCTGGTTGGTTTTGTTTGTTTTTATTAATGCTTTTACTGGCAGTAGCGAAACAGCCAGTACTACCACCAGCAAAATAAAAAACAGAAAGGGTTGTAACGAAATAAGATTCAGAAATTGGAAATTAGTAATCAATAAAGCCATGCCCATTTGTAAAACTAAAACAGCACAATACCCAAACACAAAGCACACCATTGCTTTAGCTTTGCAGCTTGTGTATAAACACTCCATATTGCAATTGCAGAACCACAAAAAGCAATAAGTAGAATAAAATTTAAAAGATTAACAAAATACGGGCTCAGTAAATAAAAAATAAATTGTGTGCTAAAATAAAGTACCGATGCATCTGCCGGGCTTATACCAAACATGCCTTTGGCATATTTGCTTCTTAATACTTTTTCGCAACCGCCACTGCTTACTGCTCCACAAACCTGTTTTACAAGTTGGCTTTGATAGCCCAACTCAGTACCTAACAAAAAGATACTTATTACTAAGCCAAGTAAACTCAGTAAGCCAAAAACTATCGCTGCAATTTTTAATTGCAGCAATGATGAAGCAATGAATAAACCCAATGCCGCAACAATTAATACCGTTGCAAAAATTTTACCTTTAAAAATTTCTTTTTCGTAATTGCTGTTTTGTTCATTTTGCCAGACTGCATTTTTTACAGGAAACAATACGATACCACTCCAATGCTGTGTAATTTCTTTTTGCTTGTCCCATTCAGTAGCGTTGGGTATAATGTGCAGATATTGTTGCCCTGGCTGGTTTATATGTGCAAGCAAGGGGTAATTAAACTCATGTATGTAACTGGCATCGGCCTGCACGGCATTATAGGGCATATTGCCTGCATCTAAAAAATCCGTTACAGCCGTCATGGCCGGGTAATCCGGGTGGGTGGTAATTTCTTCCCTGCAAAATTTTGTATTTGGCTTATTGCCTAAAAGCGATAACCAGTTTTGGGTTAGTTGCCAGAGTTCGGTAGCAGCTTGAGTTTTCTTTGGATTCAATTTAAATTAATCTTTAGGGTTTAGTAAACTTCAGATAATTTAAATGAGTCGGGTACTTTTTTAAAGTAGCAGATTTTACATTCAATCAAACTATTCGAATGTAATAGTAGACTATCTTATTCAACAAAAAAATACTCCAAATAGGTAATAAGCAATGCCTTGTAGTTAACTATCTACACTGATTTAGCTAGTTACATATAAGCCAACAAACAGTAATGATAAAATGTGTTGTTAATTTAACACTGGCTGATAATAATTAAAACAAATTAGGTTGAAAATGAAAAATTGAATTGAATTAATTGCTTTAAACCAAACAAATCTAACTTATGAATCTCCTACCTGCTGGCAGCTATACAATCAGCATTTTAGCGCCAAAGACATAAGGACAAAACAGAAAAAGAAGTAACAGTAATGCAATGACAAAACACCACCCTGGATTTTGCTCTTGACCCTTCCTAAACTTCAGCCAAGGCTATTGCAAGCACTTTGTTCAGCTTCATCAATACAAATCCGAGCAGACTTTCTCTGAAAAAAATAACACTGGCACCAATATCGGTTTGTCAAAATGCGGGCGAATATCTATGTCCCCCACTTCGGCAAGCCTTACCGTTAGCAGCCACAATTTTTTACTGGTTTATTTGAATAATATATTCATAATTTCCAATCCATCCCATGCCAATTCAATCCCTTTTGGTAATCCGGCATTCACTTCATCATGCCTGCCCAGCTGGTGACTGATATGGGTAAAATAGCCTTTTGGCACAGCCAGTTCCTGTACCATGGCTACGGCTTCATCCAATGTAAAATGAGAGATATGGCTTTCTTTACGCAGTGCATTCAGCACCATCACATCACTACCTTTTATTTTTTCTTTTTCACCGGCATCAATTTTATTGGCATCGGTGATATACGTAAATTGTCCAAAACGAAAACCCAGTACGGGCATTTTTAAATGCCAAACCAAAATTGGGATAACCTCTATATCACCAATCATAAAAGGTTTATCATCGATGGTATTGATATTAAGATTGGGTACACCGGGATATTTTTTATCGGCAAAGGCATATGCAAATTCTCTCATTATAGCGTCGCCGGTTAACGCGTTGGCATAAAGCTCCATGGGCGTTTTGTGAACATAATTGAAAGCCCTTACATCATCAAGGCCTGCAATATGATCCTTATGCGGATGGGTAAATAATACGGCATCCAGTTTCATCACCCCGGCCCGCAACATCTGGTATCTGAAATCGGGTGTGGTATCCACCACAATGGTTGTGGTATTACTTTCGACCATTATACTTGACCGAAGGCGTTTGTCTTTTTGATCAGTAGACAGGCATACACTACAATGACACCCGATCATAGGTACACCACTGCTGGTACCGGTACCAAGAAATGTTATTTTTAAAGGCGGTGTTTGCACATGGCAAAAATAAGCAATTGCTGATACACCATGGTGAATAGGTAATTACCCAAATTGGGTTATAAAATTAATACAGAGTAAGTTGAGTTTGTAGCCCGGCTGTTGTTGTATTTAAAGGGCTAATTTGGCCATGCCCATCACGTCATCATACACTTTCTGGCTTTCATGAGTAAGTGTATCAAAGTGTATTTCCAGCTGTGGCATCAGGTCAATAAGCGCATTCATTCTGCCTTCTGTTTGAAAAAATTTATTAATCACGATCACTTTTCTATCCTGTAATATGCAATAACCCGTTTGAAAAGTACCCCTTTCGTAACGAATAACATAACCGCAATCTTCGGCCACTTTTTCAATCTTATCTAAATTATGTTGCGTGTATTTCATTAAATATCAAAAATCAAAAGTTAAAAGTTAAAAACTGATGTACAACAAAATTAACTACAGACAGGTGTTATTACTGGTAAAGTTATCACCATCACGTTGAAAAAAAAATAATGTTCCTAATTAGACGCCTTTTTTGAATTTTGATTTTTGAATTTTTACTTATTAGTCATTCGTATTACCGGCACAATGATCTCCTCTAAGCTTATACCGCCATGCTGAAATGTATTGCGGTAATAATTGGCAAAATGATTATAATTATTGGGATAACATAAATACAGATCGCCCTTGGCAAAAATGAATGATGAATTTACATTAGGTACCGGCAGACCGGCTTCCCGGGGATCTCTGAAAGCCAACACATCTTTTGGCTCGTAATTTAGATTACGACCGTGTTTATAACGCAGGTTAGAGGTGGTTTGTTTGTCGCCAATCACTTTTGCCGGTGTATGAACCCGCACACTGCCATGGTCAGTTGCCACGATCATGGTTATTTTTTTATCCGCAATTTTTTTAAGGGCCTGGTGCAAGGGTGAATGTGTAAACCAACTTTCGGTAATACTGCGGTAGCTGGTTTCGTCGCCGGCCAGTTCTTTCAGTACTTCCATTTCGGTACGGGCATGACTGAGCATATCCACAAAATTATATACAATCACATTGATGTCGTTGTCCATCATGTTGTGAATATTATCAACGAGTTTTTGCCCATCGTGATTATTGGTTATTTTGGTATATGAATATTTTAAATCACCCTTACCAAGGCTTTTTAACTGTGCTTTAAAAAAATCTTCTTCAAACATATTTTTACCGCCGTCCTCATCATCATTTTTCCATTGAACCGGGAATTTTTTTTCAATATCAACCGGCATCATCCCTGCGAAAATGGCATTGCGTGCATATTGTGTAGCCGTTGGCAGTATGGCATAAAAAGTTTCTTCTTCATGTATGCGAAAACTTTCGGCAAAAATGGGTTGAATGGTTTTCCACTGATCAAACCTTAGATTATCGATCAACACAAAAAACAAGGGGATCCCTTTTTCCAAATGCGGCAGTACTTTAAACTTCATCAGGTTATGACTCATGATGGGCGCATCTGCACTTTTGGGATTAACCCATGATGCATAGTTTCGGGAAATGAATTTAAAAAACTCGGTATTGGCTTCACTTTTTTGGGTTTGAAAAACCTCCTGCATTTCGGGGCTGTCACTTTTTTTCATTTCCAGTTCCCAATAAACCAGTTTTCGGTAAATCTCCATCCACTCATTATAATTGGGATTGCTGTTTAAGGCCGTAAACAAACTGCGAAACTGTTGTTGATAGGCCGATGTTGTTTTTTCTGCAACCAATCTTTTATTATCAATTAATTTTTTAAGACTTAACCATACCTGGTTGGGATTAACCGGTTTAATTAAATAATCACTGATCTGCGATCCAATGGCTTCATCCATTAAATTCTCTGCTTCGTTCTTAGTTATTAAAACCACCGGCAGATTATTTTTAAGCTCCTTTATTTGCTGTAAAGTTTGCAAACCACTGATGCCGGGCATGGTTTCATCCAGCAGTACCACATCAACAATATTATCTTTTACAAATTCGATGGCATCAAATCCATTGGTTTTGGTATACACTTCGTAACCTTTATTTTCTAAAAACATAACCTGCGACGTGAGGCTGTCAATTTCATCATCAACCCAAAGAATTTTAGCTACATTCATAATTGGTTTGTCCACAGAACCCTGTGGGTGGTTTTAAGTTTTTTGTTACCGGCTAAAGTTATTCTATTTAACATGGTGGCGAAGTACAGTTTTACAACTTACCCGCATTCATCTTCTGATAAAGCGAAGACCGGACGGATTAAAATCTGATTACATTTCAATGGTTACAAATTTAATTTTTTATCTCAATGATGCTTAGCTTTATTTAGCTTTGTAAAACTTTTAACATATGGCCATCAGGGATTAAACCCCATTCTAAAATAACAAACAAAAACCATAAATGCCATTTAGAAAAATTATCAATGACCCGGTTTATGGTTTTATCACCATTGATGATGAACTGATAAACCAGGTGATTGCGCATCCTTATTTTCAGCGGCTACGCCGTATCGGCCAAATGGCCATGGCCAATCTGGTGTACCCCGGTGCTGTACATAGCAGGCTGCATCATGCTTTGGGCGCCTATCATTTAATGGGCATTGCTTTAAACGAATTAAAAAACAAGGGTACCAACATTACAGCTGCCGAAGAGCAGGCTGCAAAAATGGCCATTCTTTTACATGATATCGGGCATGGGCCTTTTAGCCATGCATTGGAGCACGAGTTGGTAGAAAGCATGCACCATGAAGACCTGTCTTTAATGATCATTCATGAATTGAATAAACAGTTTAACGGACAATTGAATCTGGCATTGGACATTTTTACAGACCAGTATCACAAAAAATTCCTATACCAGCTCATTAGCGGGCAGCTTGATGTGGACCGCATGGACTATTTAACAAGGGATAGTTTTTTTACGGGTGTAAATGAAGGTGTTATTGGTTATGACCGCATCTTAAAAATGCTGATAGTTAATAACGGCGATTTGATGGTAGAAGAAAAATCCATTTACTCCATTGAAAAATTTTTAGTGGCCCGCAGGCTCATGTACTGGCAGGTTTATTTGCATAAAACTGTTTTATGTGCCGAACAAATGTTGAAACGCATCATTAAAAGAGCCAAATTTGTAAAAGCTTCCACACAGCTTCCGCTGCACAATTTTATAACAAAACCCATTCAAACGGTTACGCTGGAAGAATTTTGCACACTGGATGATTATGATGTTATGGCTGCTATAAAGGGCTGGTGTAATCATGAGGATAAAATTTTATCCTTCCTTTGTAATGGCCTTATTAACCGGCAATTACTTAAAGTTCGGTATTTTGGCAACCCGGTTGATGACAATCTGGTACAAGAAAAACTTGCTGAAGCGGGCATTAAATTAAATTTAAATATGGATGAAGCCAGCTGGCTTGTTTTTACAGGAGAGGTTTCGAGCAGCACCTATAACCCCGATGATGAACATATTCATATTCTTTTTAAAGATGGCCATGTAAAGGATATTTCTGAAGTAGATAATGCTTTGATCAATCAAAACCTGATGGGCAAGGTTAAAAAATATTACATTTGTTACTTAAGATAGCCGTTTACCATCATCTGGTTAACCAGTTTAAGCGCCATCTGCAAATACCTAAAAGCTAAATTTTATGCAATTTACCGCAGCACAAATAGCCCTCATTATTAACGGCCGGGTAGAAGGCAATGCCGATGCTGCTGTTGCCTCATTTGGTAAAATTGAAGAAGCCCAAAACGGACAATTAGCCTTTTTAGCCAATCCCAAATACGAAGAGTACTTATATACTACAAAAGCAAGCATCATCATTGTTAATGACACACAGGAATTAAAACAACAAGTAAAGGCAACCCTGATTAAAGTACCCGATGCGTATTCGGCTTTTGCCACCCTTTTAGATAAATATCAACAGATAAAACAACAACAATTACATGGCATACAACAACCTGCTTATATTGCCACAACAGCAAAAATTGGTGAGCAGGTTTATATTGGCGCATTTGCCTATGTGGGAGAAAACGTGATTGTTGGAGAGGGTTCTAAAATTTATCCAAATGTGTATTTAGGCGATCAGGTAACTATTGGAAAAAACACAATCATTTATCCCGGTGTAAAAATTTACCATGATTGTATCATTGGCGATCACGTTTCTGTTCATGCAGGAGCCGTTATTGGCAGTGATGGCTTTGGATTTGCGCCACAAACAGATGGCAGTTTTAAAAAAATTCCTCAGATCGGAAATGTTATTATTCAAGATCATGTTGAAATAGGTGCTAATACCACCATTGACAGGGCGACCATTGGCAGTACACTTATAAAATCGGGTGCCAAACTGGATAATCTTTTACAAATTGCCCATAATGTAGAAGTAGGAAACAATACGGCTATTGCAGCATTAACAGGCATTAGTGGCAGTACAAAAATTGGCAACAATGTTATCATTGGTGGCCAGGCCGGTTTGGCTGGTCATCTTCAAATTGCGGATGGCACAAAAATTAATGGAAAAAGTGGTGTAAGTAAATCCATAAAAACACCCAATACCTCAGTTACCGGCACACCGGCTATAGATTATGTAACCTCCATGCGTTCGCAGGCCATTGCCCGAAATTTACCTGCATTAGAACAGCGGGTGATTGCACTGGAAAAGCTATTAAAACAAATGATGGAGAAAAAAAGTATTTAACAGATCGCTTAAACTTCAAGCTGCTGCCCAGCTTACAAGAGGCAACTACTTAACATTTTATTACCGCATTGGCTGAAAAAATGAAATACCTTTGGTGCATCAGTATGCATCATCATACACAAACAGAATACCCAAATCAAAAACATATTTTTTTGAATACTTTTAAATTCAGCATACCATTTCTTATATCATTATTATTAACAACGGTATCCTTTGCACAACCCATTTCATTTTCCGGAACTGTAATTGACGGACATACCAAAGAACCGGTCAGTTTTGCTTCGGTATATTTTGCCCGCTCGGGTGTGGGTAAAACAACGGACAGTGCCGGGCAGTTTTCTTTTGCCTTAAACAATTTTAAAGATGATACTTTAAAAGTAAGTTTCATTGGCTTTGAGATTTATAAAATTCCCATCACCCATTTACAAAACAATAAATCACTAAACATACAGCTGGAAAGAGGTAGCGCTAAAGGCGAAGTGGTGATCAAAGCCAAATGGAACCGGGGGCTTTTTTTATGGAAAAAAATAATGAGCAAAAAGAAACAGTACAACCGCTACGATCTGGGCAACTTCAGTTACGAAGCGTATAATAAACTGGAAATTGACATTAAAAATTTCAATGCCAATAAAGCCAAAAAGAATTTTTTATTAAAAAACTTTTCCTTCATTTTTGATAATATGGACAGCACATCAGAAGCGGCTCCGTTCTTACCAGCCTATTTGATTGAAAGTCTCAGCGATTATGCTTATCAGAACAATCCGAAAAAATTTTACGAAAACATTAAAGCCAGTCAGACCAAAGGTTTTAACAATGAAAGCTTCAGTAAGTTATTGGGTGTAATGAATCAAAATGTAAGCATCTACAGCAATTTTGTAAATGTAATGGACAAGGATTTTATAAGTCCGTTTAATGATAACGCAGATGCTTATTATATTTTTACAGTGCCTGATACGCAGGTAGTCAATGGCGCTAAGCAATATCATTTTGTTTTCAGGCCAAAGCATACCGGGCAAAATACATTTGAAGGCGATGCCTGGGTAACTGAAAAAACTTTCCAGATCAGAAAAATATCGATGTACCTGGGTAAAGATGCCAACATTAATTTTATTGACCGCATCAGTGTTTTTCAGGAATACATTCCCATCAACGATACGGTTATATTTTTAAACCGCGATAAATTCTTTGCCGATTTTAGGGTATTGGGTAAAAATTCACTGACGCTCATAGGCCGCAAGACAACATCTTATAAAGACATTGCCATTAACAGCGATTCATTAACGGCCACTTTTAAAGATCAGCATATTGAAGAATTGGTAAAAACAGAAAAATCGGTTATACAAAATGCAGATTCAACATGGAATAATCTGCGGCACGATACCTTATCGAAAAATGAAAAAGCCATTTACACCACCATTGATAAGCTGATGGAGATGCCAAAATTTCAAAAATTGCAGACGAATTTAAAATTTTTGGTTGGGGGTTATCGAAATATCGGAAAGCTGGAAATTGGCCCCTGGTTTAACTGGGTCAGTGCCGATACGGTTCAGGGTACAAGGTTTAGGTTTGATTTGGGCACCAATAAAAAATTATTTAAGAATGTTTACCTGCATGGATACCTGGCCTATGGATTAAGGGACCGGAAATTTAAAGGACAGGCAGAAGCATTCTGGATTGTACAAAGGGAACCCAGGCGAACCCGGTTACACCTGTCCTATCAAAACGATGTAGATAATGGCATCAACCAGGTTGGAGAAGTGAGCCAGGATAATATTTTTTCGCTGGCCATCAGAAAGCCCGGCACCAACAGAAAATTTATCAATGTAAATGATGTAAGGTTTGAAGTTTTTAATGAACTGGGCAAAGGATTTTCTACAGAATTATTTGTATCGCACAGGCGTTATACGCCATTACTAAACCTGCCCCCCTTATCCATTTATAAGGTTAATTCCGGTACAGCGCTTACCAATTTTGAACTGGCTTTAAAATTACGTTTTGCCTACCTGGAAAGGTTTATTGAAACAGATTATAACCGTTTTTCCCTGGGTACAAAATATCCCATTGTTGAGTTGTTATTTGCTAAAGGGATTGCGGGTGTATTTAACAGTGCTTACAACTACAGTAAGTATTCGCTTTTAATAAAAGATGTGATGAAAATTTCGCCCTATGGCACCCTTTATTATAGAGTTTATGCTGGTAAAATAAATGGCGCCATGCCTTTCACCAACCTGGAGAATCACCCGGGCAATGATCTTTTTTATTATAACCCGTATGCTTTTAACCTGATGAACAGGTTTGAATATTTAAGTGATACTTATGCCGGCGTTAATATTGAGCATAATATAGGATCGGGGCTTTTTCGTTTTATCCCGCTTACCCGTAAATTAAAGTGGCGGCAGTTTTGGACGGCCAAAAGCCTTTGGGGTTCTTTAAGTGATAACAATGAGGCCCTCAATTA
>CANKNL010000013.1 GCA_947483345.1 Chitinophagaceae bacterium
CCAGTCATTTATACCACACACTTTGCATAAAATAAAACAACTGCGTGAAATGATTGATGAACATTCATTACAGGTAAAAATAGAAGTGGATGGCGGCGTTACTTTGGAAAATGCCAAATCGATCCTGGATGCCGGAGCCAATGTACTGGTGGCAGGCAATACCGTTTTTAAAGCCCCTGACCCCATTGGCATGATCGCCGCATTAAAAAATTTATAGACTTTAATTACAAGGACTCATCCATTTTCAAATACATCTGTTGCAGCACAGCCAGGTTTAGTTTCAGCCAGTTCTTTTCGCCCTTTGGCCAGGTATATTTTTGTGCCAGCAATTTTTCGGCCAGCCTGTATGCCTGCATGGCCTGTGCCTTATTGTAAAAACAACTCACCCAATTTTCTTTTAGTTCAGTTTCCTTTTTAAGAAAAATACCACCCCCATACCATTTAAAACAGGAAGGCAAACCCCAGAAAGAAACAACCTGCTCATCTTTGGCCAAAACCGATTTATAAAATAATATGAAAAAATGGATATTGTCTTTCAGCCGCTGATGAATGGCCGCATCGGTTTCTTTTGTTTTGGGCTTTATACGCCAGCGATTATTATCCAGAAAAAAGGGCTCTTCCCCGGCATCTTTAAATCGCTTACCCGATGCCGTGAATTTTAAATTGGTGGTACTGTTAACACCCACATTCACTAAGATCAATTCATTAAAGGTAAGTTTTGCAATCTGGTAACTATCCGGCGTTTTATCAATCGTATTATTAATGGTAATTGTTTTTAACCCCTCATCAAAATGCCAGTTACCATAATCAAAAGTATTTCGGGGGTTTTTAACAAAACTGCCTTTGGTTGACAAATAAAAGCTCCTATACGGAATTTCAAATTTTGAATTTTCATCCATCCCTTCCAACCCTTCGGCATCATCCTGTAACACCCAGTCCTGACATAAAATATTGGCCATATTTTCTGCACTGTCCAAATAAACCAGATCGTTGTTACTGGTATGCTTTATCCCTTCACTAACAAGCTCTTTATTTTTGGCACCCGGTTTACCGGTTCCTTCATGGCATGAAAAAATAAAAGTAGCCATAATCAATACTGCAAAACTATTTTTAATCACCGTTACTATTTTGAGTTGCTAATGTAGGTTATTATTAAAACATAGAATAACCGCTTTATTCGTTTCTACATACAACCTATTCCTATTTTTATGAACAATGACCCCATTTATAAAAAGCCAATGCACGGCACAGGGCAGGTTTTAGCTGCAAAAAAACAGTTGGCTCAGTTATGCCTAATGTCGGTAATAAATTTATACCTTCATACTATGAGAATTGCCATTACCATGCTTTTTTTACTGGGTACAGTTTGTTCTTTTTCTCAATCCAAATCGGCCTATATCAGTGGCCGGATCGTTGATGAAAATGACCGGGCCATCAGCAAGGTATCGGTGGTTATTTTAGGAAAGTCTACGGGGCTCACCACCAACGACAGTGGCTATTTTAGAATTAAAGTACCGGCAGACAGATCCTTTGCACTTGTTTTTACTTATACCGGCTACATTGATATTCAAAAGAATTTTTACCTCAGTGATGCCGAAGAGGAAAAGATAACGGTACAAATGGAACCCAGCCATAAAACCCTGCAACCTGTGTTCATCAGTACAGAGAAGGAACGTACCGAAACAGGGCTTACAAAAATCAATCCCAAAAACGCCATCAGCTTACCAAGCACTACCGGTGGTGTGGAAGGGCTGATAAAAATTTTGGTTGGCAGCAATAACGAACTCACGTCGCAATACAGTGTACGTGGTGGTAATTATGATGAGAATTTAATTTACATCAACGATTTTGAAATTTTCAGGCCCTACCTGGTCAGAAGCGGACAACAGGAAGGCCTCAGTTTTATTAATCCCGAACTGGCTAAAAACGTCAATTTTTATACCGGCGGTTTTCAGGCCAAATATGGCGATAAGATGAGCAGTGTATTGGATATTCAATATAAAAAACCAACCGGCTTTGGAGGATCTGCCTATGTTAGCTTACTGGAGCAGGGGCTGCATTTGGAAGGTGCTGCAAAAAAAGGACGGGTCTCTTACCTGCTTGGTATACGTAACCGCAGCAATAAAAATTTATTAAAAAGCCAGGAAACACAAGGCTCCTATATTCCTTCCTCATCCGATATACAGGCTTTTGTAACGTATAAATTAAATGAAAAAATTCAGTTTGAATTTTTAGGAACCTACGCCGTTACAAAATTCACTTTATTTCCCGAATCGGCTCAAAAAACCACCTCGGTCTTTTCGCCCTTATTTACGGCCAACCTGGGCCTTGATATTGTATTTGAAGGACAGGAACGGGATGATTACAAAACAAACCTGATCGGCCTCAGCCTTTTACATACCCCCAACAAAAAATTAAAATTAAAATGGATGGTGAGTCGTTTTCAAAATAAAGAAAACGAAAACTTTGATATCGCCGGCAGTTATCTGTTTGGCGACCGCGATTTTGACAATACCAGCAGTACCTACGGACAAATTGTAAATCCGCTGGGTGCCGGTTTTTACCAAAACTATGGCCGAAATGAACTAAATATAACGGTTTACAATGCCGGCTTAAAAGGCACTTATACAAGTGGCAAACATGTTGTTCAGTTTGGCAACAGTATTGAACAAACGCAAATTGCCGACAAGCTTAAGGAATGGGAATACCAGGACAGCGCAGGTTATTCATTACCCCATAACCCGGCACAACTCAATTTGTTTAAATCGTTAAATTCAACGGCTGATCTGGCCATTCAAAAATACAGTGGTTATGTACAGGATAATATACGGCTGGGCAAAAACAATAAAGACCTCATTTTGCAGGCAGGTGTACGGTACCATTACAATTCACTTAATAAAGAATTTTTACTTAGTCCACGCGTTCAGGTTAGTATAAAACCCAACTGGAAAAAAGACATGATTTTTAAACTAGCTGCAGGAGCTTATCACCAACCGCCTTTTTACCGTGAGTTGCGCAAATATGATGGCACCTTAAACAGCCAGGTAAAAGCACAAAAAAGTTACCAGTTTGTGGCCGGTATGGATTATAATTTTAAAGCTTTTGGCAGCCGGCCCTTTCGGTTAACCACCGAAGGCTATTACAAAAGCATGAGCCGTGTGGATGTGTATGATATTGACAATGTAAAGATCCGTTATGCCGGAAACAACAATGCCAAGGCCTATGCCACCGGTTTTGAAGCCCGGCTTTTTGGTGAAATTGTAAAGGATGCCGAGAGTTGGTTAAGTATTGGTATTATGAAAACCATGGAAGACCTGGAAAATGATTTTTATTATCAGTATAAAAATGCAGCCGGTGAGATCATCAATTCAAAAAGTACCGACCAGGTGGCGGTAGACAGTATTAAAAACAATGTAGGATTTGTGCGTCGGCCCAGCGATCGATTAATTACAGCAGGTTTATATTTGGAAGATTACCTGACCACAAATAAAAATTTTAAGTTCCATCTCAATTTATTGTACGGCAGTAACATGAGTTATAATATCCCCAACAGTGTGAAGTACCGCAATGCCCTCGTGATTGAGCCCTACATCAGGGTAGATGTGGGTTTTAGTGCACAACTGCTCAGCGAAAAAAGCAAGCGCCGCAGTTATAGCCCTTTCCGCAGTTTCGAAAATATATGGGCCAGTTTTGAAGTATTTAATTTAATAGACCGCCGCAATACCATTTCTTTTCAGCTCATCAAAGATTTTGCCAACAATGTGTACAGTATCCCCAACCGTTTAACACCCCGGTTGGTTAATTTTAAAATTGTGGGCCGGTTTTAACAGTACTGCTCAACAGCAAAAAGCATTACCTGAACAGTTGATGATTTTGTTGAACAGTTGATTCAGCCTTAAATAGATTAACTTCATATCACCCAAAAACAGAACCAAAATTAAAAAGATAATTTTAGATATTCTTTTAACATTTGCAGTTACCCTGATCACAACAGTAATTGTTACCCTGCTTTGGAATATATTTTTTGAAAACAAAGGGGCCATCATAGACTGGAAAACGGCTTTTACATTAGCAGTTATATTTAGCTTGGTATTGCCTGTTATGCGATTCAGGGGCAAAATTAATTAACGCATTTTGTTCACCACCCGTTTTCAAGATCCGGGTTAACCCGTTACTGCAACAGCATTGGTTTTACAAAGGATTAATTATATTGACAGCCGTATTCAAATTAAATAAATGATAAATAAAATAGTTTTAACCGTTTTTATTCTTTCGGGTTTCTATTCTACCTATGCACAAACCTATCCTGTCATTCATAATACGCGGCCGCGTATTTATATAGACTCAGCAAGGTTTGCTTTTATAAAAAGCAATATTGGAGCAGGCGAATGCGGTACCTCTTATAACAGTTTTAAAAACGCCGTATTCAATAATTGGTATAACGACCCGCAACTGTATATGCTGGGCACAGATTCAAGTCGCTGGACCTGGGACTTTACTTCTAAATGGGCACAGGCTCAGGGCCAGTTTGTTGCTGCTTTGTTTAAAATTACCGGTGATTCCATTGCACTCAAACGCTGCCGTTTTCTGATAACACAGATAAATAATAAACTGGATACCATTCATCTTAATAATTACGATTGGTACAGCAATGAAGATCTGATTCGCAATATAGCAGATGTGGGGGGGATGCTGCTTGATTGGTGTTATGATGATATCCCTTCTGCCATGAGGCAGCATTTGGCTCAAAATTTATATAAGCTGTCCCGTTATTTTATGAACAGCTATATCCTTACTTCTGCAGGCACAGCCTATGTTACAGGGCACAATATATGGAACGTTTTTTATGCCAACCAATATGCACTCGTGCTTGATTCGGCTGATGGACTGACGCCATTGCAGCGTGATACGGTACGCACCTGGTACCATATTTCTTATGATAAAGCCGTTAATCAAATTCTTCCTGCAGCTGGTTATTACCGGGATGATGATGGTGGATGGAATTGGACTGCAGCCTATTCGATGTGGAGTTTGATTGATGAGTTTCAGTTTTTTGAGAATATGCGCATTGCAACAGGGAAAAACTTTTATACCGATTTAAACTGGGTTCAAAATAGTATTAATCAGTACTGGCATTTTCTACAGCCCGATGGATGGACTATTAATTGGGGAGATGGATTTACCAATATACAAGCCGACCGTGTCGTTTACCGGCATGCCCAAATTTATAATGATCCCCGCAGTAAATGGCTCGCCCAATATTGGTCTACACCGGCAAACATTACCTGGACATGGCCCCTATATCAAAAACTGATGTATAAAGATTTTACGGCCCCTGTGGTTACCAAACCCGATGTGGTACACGATTGGTTCAGTGATAAAACAGGGCTTTCCGTTTCTCGTACCGGTTGGAGTGATACGGCTACCATGGTATGGGTGTATAATGCCCCCACAAAAAAAGCTGGGCATGAACATCGCGATAATAACACTTTCAGCATTTTTAAAAATGCACCGCAGATAAATAATTCGGGATACTATTGGAGTTATGGCAATCCGCATTATGTAAATTATTATATGCGTACAATTGCACACAACAGCATCTGCGTGTTTGATTCAACAGATAGATATACCAATTGGGGTGCAGCGGTAAGCAATGATGGCGGTCAAATTGAATCGCCAACTTTAATGAATTACAATGACATTTTTTCCCCGGCAGCACAAAAAGGTAAATGGATACAGTGGGGTTCAGGAACTGATTATTGTTATACGATCACAGATGCCGAAAAAAGTTATGATACGGCCAAATTAGACAGGTTTAGAAGACGGGTATTGTTTTACAAACCCAACCAGGTCATTATACTTGACCATCTTCACCTTAAAAATACCGCCACAAAGCAGCGTGATGCCAGATTTATCTTACATTTTCAAAAAAAACCTGCCCTAAGCGGCAGCCTGATAAACAGCCAGGTTTTAAATCATATTGAAACATTTAACGGACGCGATATTTTACAAACAAACGGAAATGGCAATGTGGCCATTCGTACATTGTTGCCTGCAAGCACAACCACCACACGAATTGGTGGCAGTGGTTACGAGTTTTATGTAGATGGTGTAAATTATCCTTTAGGTGTAACCCCAGATACCATTCATACCACACCCGGTGCCTGGCGTATTGAGGTATCGCCAACCACTGTTACCGATAGTTTGGTTTTCCTGCATACGATACAAATTGGCGATAATAATCATGTATCCGTTGCCGGTGGTGTTGGTCAACAAAATAATTATACCATTGGTGTTGACTGGACAAATACACTTTTCTTTTTTAATGCACGGGGAGATACCAATTCGTTATACCAGGTCATGCATACTGTAGCAGGCAACAGAACGGTTAATATTTTTGGCGCCGATTTGGTGCCGGCGCTGCCTTACGATATTTTAGTTGATAACGGGATCATGTCTACCATTAATGCCGATACGGTTGGCATTGTAAAGACCACCCTGTCTTTACCAATGGGCAGTCATAAAGTAGAAATAAAAAAGAAAGACTCTGTTGTTATCATCATTCCAACCGTATATCAGGGAGATTCGATCTTGGTTTACCCTAATCCGGCTAAACATGAACTCAACATCATGATTGATGGCACTGTTCATTTTGAGATCCGGATAATGAATACAGCCGGTCAAACGGTTTTGAGAAAAACCAATGCCCTTAAAATATTTATTTCTGCCTTACCTGCCGGTATTTATTTTTTACAGATACGGCAAGGCCATAAAAAATATGTAACCAGGTTTGTAAAGGCCTAGCAATAAAAATCCGCTGCACATACAGCGGATTTTTATTGAAACATATTATCCCATCACCGGCACCAATTTTAATGTGTATCGGTAAACCAGTTAAGGTCATCAATTTTAAGTGTAGCACCACTATAATTGACAGTGAAATATATCTCCAGATAATCATTATGATGTAAATCTGGCAAATAAACGACTGTAGAGAAAGGAAAAGATTGAGTACTAGTTGACAAATAAACGGATGTTACACCATACAGTGTGCTTGTAATACCATTTTTAACAATGGCAATATTAGCCGTTTTGGAACCTTGACTACAAGAAATATTGCCCGATATTATGGCCACACCATCCCTTACATTTACAGGCAGGTAAACAATTTTGTTGGTGGTGGTGCTGGCATCCCATTTACAAGGGTTGGATGTTTGGAAAGAAGACCCGATATCAGCCCTATAATAAGTACCCGATGTGGTAATAGTAGTTGAACTAGTATTATTCATTACACTTACCTTAACGTGTGGCCGTTCTGCCGAAACCCCGGCATTATTTTCCACAAAAATATTGGCATCTCTGCCGTCTGTACGTGAAAAATCAAAACCGGATGCAAAACTGCCCACATCATTATAAGAATTGCCCTGAACAACAAAGGACGCAAAGCGAAAATTATTTGATCCGGTAGTGGGTACGTAGTTAATCCCTTTTTGGCCACTGGTACTATTATAAAATGTAGTATGCAAAATTGAAATGATAGAGGCAGGCCCTCCGGTAAGCAGGTTGATACCAATAGCACAATTAAAAAAATCACATTCCGAAGTTTTAAAAGAAACATCTTTTGTGGTTCCGGCTGCAATTTCAACAGCAGCGGTCGTGCAATTTTCAAAGTCCACTTCAAATAACCATAATTCAACATTATTGGCAAGTACTATTGCTTTTGTAAAACCCGAAAAGAACCCATCTTTAATTTCATAGTATTCGCCCGCACCGGACAGATTGATGGCTATACCTGCTGCTGTACCCTTATTAAAAGTGAGCATTTTAAAATAACATTCTGTTTGGGCATCAAATGCCGTACTGCCATCATCCGGACAGGTTATTATAGATTCGCCAAAAGAAACACCCTGGATAGTTAACGGATGAGGGAGGTTAATGGTTTGTGTAGAGGCAATGGGATAGGTTCCACCACCCAATCTCACTATGGTTGGCGCCACCATATGATCACCTAAAAATTCAATTGCCTGTGCAACCGTTTCAAAACTGGCATGTTCAGAAACATCCAAAAAATTATCTCTCCTGATTTCTTTTTCTTTCACAAACCAGTTTGCACCGCTGGCCACAAAGGTTTTCCCCTGCCAACGAGTGAGGTCAGAACTGTCTGTACCATCAATGGTATGAGCAGTTTGTGGTTTTACTTTTATAAAATCCATATAAGTGCCTGTATTTTTCACCGAAATTTCAAGGCCGTCATCAGCCGCGGTAATTACGGGCAGTGTTAAAGTAATATCTCCGCTGGCAATCACCATGTTTTCTGTTTTCAGCAAAGTGGTACTGGCCGTTTTAATAACCAGGTTAGTTTTTTTGGGATCAGCATTTGCATTGAGGCGAACCCAAGCTGTACTGTTCCAATAATAATAACCGGGTGTTACATCATGAATGGTTGCAGTATTATAGATCAATAAGCTAGTCTCGGGAGAAGTGATGGGTGTAGCCAGCAAGGTACTGTCGAGGGCTATCCTGGGAATCAGTAATCCTTTGCTGGTAGATTTTACATCGAGCATGGCCGACGCTTTGGGTATGGAATTGTCGTCGTTTATCCCAATGTTTTGTCCCTTGCTACCAAAAGCCAGAAACAACAAAAAAACCGAAGTTAATTTTAAGCGTTTCATGATTTTAAAATTTAGTTATGATATAAAAAACAGGCTTGTAACGGTTACCTATAGTTTTCAAGCCGCTACTGTTGTAAATAACAAACAGCAGTTTCCATTCATTGATAATTATAAATAAAAGGGGTTGTTGTGATGCCTTACAGCCTGTCTTAGTCTTCAGTAATTAAGCGTTACTGAACATCTATAAATATCAACAAGTAGAGTTGAAACGCAAGTTCGTAAACAAAAATATATGGAGAAACAGGTATTTTTTGTTTTTACGTATTACTACTTAGTTTTAGTAGTTATAAACTGCTAATTACTAAAAATAATTTAACCCGATGGTGGCCATATTAAGGCGATACGGATAAACATAAAAAAATCCGCTGATTGTAGCAGCGGATTTATACTATAAAACAATTTGTTTACGAGGTTTTTTTTGTAGTCACAATCCGTATCAATTATCAATGCACCGTTAAGGTTTTTGCATCCGCAATGGTAAATAATTTTCCGGCATTTATGATCAGATTATAATTGACTGTAAAGTCTGTATTTAAAGTAACCCCGCTGCTGTTATCAATAATTAAATTGTAAATGCGGTTATTTAAAAATTGGTTGGCTGCTATGCTTTGGGCAGAGGCCCCGGCATAAATGACTGTTGCGTTATTGGTAGTGGCATCCAGCCGGCCCAGGGTTGCAGTAAGGGTATTTAACAAACTGAGGGTACCATATACCATAACATGGTTGGCATTATTTACTGTAAGATTATAGAAGCTGGTGGCCGAATCACCCATGATAGATTGTGCCGCACTGCCATTCATGGTAATATCATATCCGGCTGCTGCATTAAAGGTTCCGCTATTGTCAATATGGCCTTCAATCGTATGGTTAAAATTTCCGGTATTAAATGTTGACCCGGTTTGAATGTTTAAATTTCCTTTTATGGTTAATGCGGCAATGGCTGTAGCAGTTACATTTTCTGAAAAGGTAATATTGCCGTAAACGGTCATTGTTGATGAAGGGAATGTTTTTACACCACTACCACTAAGGATAAGCTCGTGATAACCGGGTGTAGTACCGTTAGGCTTAATGATGGTTTGGTCTGCACCATTAAACTCTAATGTATTATGATTACTGGCCGCATTTAAAACCCCCGTACTTGAAAGTGACAGTGCACCTGCAATACGCATCACGTTATTTGTACCCAGCGTTAATGTGGCGCCATCAGCAATTGTAACATTATAAAAATTAGTGGGGTCACTCATCGATGCTTCTGCATTTGTAAATATCACGGTGCTTGAGCCTGCATTAAAAGTGCCTACATTATCCCAGGCACCTGCTGCGCCTGTAAGAGTTAATACAGGGCTTCCTGACAGGGCATTTAAAATACCACCTGCATTAATTGATAAGGAACCAATGGTCGTATTGGCCGGTAAATCAGGATCATAGGTTACATCCGGGATGATCACATTGGATGTGTCTACCGGTACACCCCCAAACCAATTGCCGGGAATGGTCCAATCACTGTGACCAGATGGGCTACCTCCAATCCAGGTACAATGACCGCCTGCAGAGCTGTTGGCAAGAGTCCAATAATGGTTATCCCAACTATCGGATCCCAGAAAAGTAAGCCCTAAATTAGATAAGCCTACCCAGTTATCATTAATATCCCCGTTTGAATGACCATGGTCGTGTACAGTAGTTGCGGATACATGATAATCGAAAAAATTAAGATCAGTTTCTACTAATCCATTCAACTCGGCATCCAGATAATGCAGGTTTAATATGAGCCGGGTAGCCGGATCACTGCCTGCCCTGATAATATCATAATAGCGGTGAATGGCATCTGCTTTCCAGGTATGCGTTGCCGTTAAAAATATTTTAAAGCTAACCGAGGTAGGCAATGGTGCAACGGTAAAGTTAACCGTGGTAAACTGGTTACCAAAACTGTACGGCGTATTTAATTCAAAAGCAGTACGGGTTACAATACCTGTTACATCACCAATACCCGTGGTTGTTGCATTGGCACCCATAGTTAAGGTTTTCATTACCGATCCATCCCACATATCCAAACACCCTTTTGTTGAAGACGCATTGGCCGTTTGTAAATTAAGTATGCCTATTACCGTAAAGTCTGAAGCGGATGTAATACCGCCTGCACCCGATACCGTTAGATTATTTACGTTACCTGTAAATACAGACGTTGGTAAACTGATGGCCGAGGCATTGTTAAATACTAATGTGGCCGATGCAGTACTGGCATCGATATAACCACTGGTACGTGTGGGTGAGTTACCCGAAACCGTTAATGTATGTGCACCAACAGTTAGTGTACCGGATGTTAAAGCCAGTGTACCGCCTACAGTTACTGAACCGCCTAATTGTATTCCACCAGCCCGGTTGAGGGTAAAATTATTTAACACAACAGCGGGTAGAGTTGCCGCGCCACTGCCACCAATAATGAGGTTGGTTGAACCGCCGCCCGTAAGTGTGCCGGCAGTAACTACAAGGGCGCCATTTAGTGTTAAGCTGTTAGCACCAATGGCCAAAACGCCATTTGTGAGTGTTAAGTTTTGTGCAATGGTAAAATCATTGTTTAGCGTTAAGCCATGGCTGTTGTTAACAGTAAGGGCGTTAATGGTATTGCTAACAAATGCAGCCGCAGGAATGCTTTGCGCACTGGTACCTGTAAATGCAACAACAGATGAAGTGGCAGTAGCATCTATTTGTGCACTATTAGAAAAAATTAAACTACCCGTTACCGTTAGCTGAAATCCATTTGTCACCAGTTTATAAGTTGATTGTGCATTGGTGATATTTCCAACAGTTCTGTTTTGGTCTAACACACAATTTCTTGTTGGTGTAACTGCAAAACTAATATTTGCAGCAGCTAATGGCACTTCTCCGCCTGTCCAGTTGGCCGCTGTACCAAAATCGGAACTGGTACCGCCTTGCCATACATTTTCACTTGTTTCCAATGCGCCCATTTTGGGTATGGCACCACGTGTAATATCCGAAAAATCTGTTGCAGTACCTGCTATTGGTACACCGGGTAAGTCAGCAGTAATAAAATAATCTGCCGGGTTGGTATCGCCCGGATCAAAAAATAATGGATCGGTATTCAAACTGTTAACATCCTGTGCTGTAGCCGTTTTCCACAAGGCTAAAGTGGTTTTATCGGCACCGCTTATATAGCCCAGGATACCTGCACCCGAAACATAATAGTCATTATAATCTATGGTTAATCCGCTTGTACCGGCTATACGAACTGCATAATGTTTTCCGGTTGCACCTCCGGTACGCATATTAACCAAAATATTATTTCTGTAATTTCTGATAGACGTATTATTGACATTCCACAATGCCCCAGTGGATGAGGTTGTACCGGCAGCAACAGTGCCTGCCAGGTAAACCGTATTATAATAAATATTGTTGTTATTTACCGCATTGCCACTGCTATTATCATAAATACCATACATTTTAAACCCGGTTGTAATGCCCACACCCAAATCAATAATATTGTTGACACAGGTTGATACCCCATCCCCAATGGTAATGCCATTTAACTCAGCATTAATATTTGAAGAGGCGATAGACAAACTATGAACAAAGTTTTTAGAAAGCATATTACTCCCCGAAGTCGCGCTTAAAAATTCGATCCCTACTATTCTTACTGAAGCTGTGGCATGGGTGTTCACTAAGTCATAAACCAAGTTTCCGGATACCGTTTGATTGGTACCCGCTGTTAATACCGTTTGTTGTATGCCTTTTATGGTTATTGCAGGTGCGCCGGTAGTCAGTTTTCGTATCGTATTGTTTTGTATGTTATTTGAGCCACCACTGGTGCAAATACCATCAAGCCGGGAAATGACATTGGCTGTAAAATTATTGGTTAGGTTGGCAATGGTATTACCGGTAATGGTTGATAGGGTAACCGTGGCGTTAAGAAATATCCCCCGTAAATCTTGTTTTATTAAAGACGCGGCTACAGCCGAACTGGTTTGTATACTATTGGCCGTACTCAAGCTGCCAATTAAATTATTTGTTACGGTGAAAGTAGCGGCCGCACCACTTTTTACAATCGCCTCAAAACAATGTGAATAAGCAACGGTACCTGTTGTAGAAATGGACCCAATATTATTATTTGAGAGGGTAACCGTTCCCGTGCATAGATCACGTATGCCATGAGAGGTGGAATAACCAC
The DNA here is from genome assembly GCA_947483345.1 of Chitinophagaceae bacterium. Taxonomy (GTDB): domain Bacteria; phylum Bacteroidota; class Bacteroidia; order Chitinophagales; family Chitinophagaceae; genus Ferruginibacter. Next base: position 12,856 of record CANKNL010000013.1, read on the forward strand.
CGGCATTAAACATAACACCTGGTGCTGTTATATAACCAGATCCGCCATTGGTTAGTGAAAATCCGGTAACTGCCCCGCCACTTATAATTGCGGTGGCCACTGCGCCGCCTGTTCCTGAAAAAGTAATGAGGGGTGCTGTAGTAAAACCACTGCCGCCATCAACCAGATTAATAGCCGTAACAATACCTCCAACAATAGTTGCTGTAGCCACGGCATTGGGTGTGTTAACCACAATAGAACCGGTACCGGTTGTGGCACCAATGGTGTTACCTGTAACGGTTACATTGGTATTGGAGGCAGCCAGATAAATGCCATCCCAGGGATTACTGTTTGTACTGGTGAAATTGATGTTTTTGATGATGTTGTTTTGTACTGTTACCGGTGTTGTGGCTCCGCCATTTACATAAATGCCATAAAAAAAATGAGCAAAGCTAGAATTGATGGTAAATGCTGTACCGGCACAAAATGGTTCACTACCTCCAATATAATTACCGCTGATTAAATGATTTACAGACGTATTGATGCTGATCACATTGTAATTATTATTGGCAACAGGCACAATGCTGGTTGTTTCATAAAAGCTGTTGTCAGATATCGTCCAGTCGATAGAGTTAGAAGCTATATTTACACCTCTTGCAGAATAATCTGCTGTTAGAAAATTGTACATATTGTTATTGCTGATTATGTTGCCACTATTTTCGCGACCGCTGGTACCCGAAGAATAAATGACATTAATGGGGCGCCCTGCCGCATCACTGGTTAAGTTGTTGTGGCTGATCACATTATTATCATTCCCGTTTCCTGTAGCTGATGTTGAAAATAAAATAATACCGCTGCCCGAATTGGTTTCAGAACCTTTTATGGTACAATATTGAATCGTATTATTTTGAGCGGAGTTTAAAAAGCGAATGGTTGACGCCGCAGTGGCTACCCGTGTATTTGTAATGACGAGGTCAATAACACTGCCGCTTGCATTTACCCTGCCTTCAATAGTTACATTGTCTGCGCCATTTAAAGCAATCAATGGATTTAAAACAGACCCGCTTAATGTGTAACCCGATGCGGTTGGATACATTAATACGGATGTATAATTTGCACTTCCGGTGCCACTGGCACTTAAAGCGGCAGTGTTGTTATCTGTAATGCTGCTGATTATTTGCAGTGTAATCGATCCGGTAACCGTACCGGCATTAATGGCATCAAAAGCGGCTTTTAAAGTAGCATAATCACCGCCCGAACCAACGGTTTTAACAGTTTGTGCATTGGCCATATTTGTTATTGTAAATAACCATGCTAAAATAATAACGGTGACTTTCATAATTACCGGTTTTAGTTATGCGTGCATTAATCCGTTGTTGGTAACAAAATGAATTGACTGATATGCCTTGTTTTATTCCATAGTTTTAATTACAGGCGATAACAATACGTATTCAAAATTAAAATCAGAACGCTTATTCATATCCGTTTTACTCATAAAACACAGGTTATTTTTCATAATTAAGTGTTACTACTTAGTCGTCATTAGTGTATACACTTAGGCATCAGTTTGAAAAAAATAAAAATACCATCAGCCCTTGTATTGGATTTTTACAATATGCAACCATGTTACAAAGCCTTGTACAAAAGCTGTTTTCAGAATGGTTGACACCAGATTTATACAAGAGCAAAAAAACAGATTTCTGCCAAAATAGGGTTGATCTGCAAAACCTGTTTAAGTTTGGTACATGCCATAAAATAACTACAGCCATCTGTATTGTCAGCAGCAAATGCCATAGCTATAAAGCGCCCGGAGTTTTTCTGAAACATCCTGCAGAAAAAGAATGGCTAAAAAAAAAGAAAAGCCTATACTTGCAATTATGAAAGTGTCAGAAATTGAATTGTTATCTCCGGCAGGGTCATTTGATTGTATTCAGGCGGCCATTAATGCCGGAGCCGATGCCATTTATTTTGGCGTTGAGCAATTAAATATGCGTACCCGTTCCTCAGTTTCCTTTTCCATTAGCGATATAAAAGCCGTTAGTGCGCTGTGTAAATTAAATCATATCAAAGCTTATATCACACTCAATACCGTGATGTATGAACATGATATGCAGCTGCTGCATACCATTTTAAAGGAAGTAAAAAAACAGGGTATTGATGCCGTTATTGCAGCCGACTTTGCCGTTATTGAATATTGTAACCAACTACAGATCCCGCTTCATATTTCCACACAGGCCAATGTGAGTAATTTAGAAGCCGTGCAATTTTTTTCCCGTTTTGCCGATGTGGTTGTTCTGGCCCGGGAACTCACCTTAAAGCAGGTGGCGCAACTTGGCGCCGCCATAAAACTAAAAAAAATAACGGGGCCATCGGGCGAGCTGGTTAAGCTCGAACTGTTTGTTCATGGTGCCCTCTGTATGGCTGTTTCGGGAAAATGTTACCTGAGCCTGCACACGCAAAATGCCTCAGCTAACCGTGGCGCCTGTGTGCAAAATTGCCGCAGGCCCTATATTGTAAAAGATGCAGAAACCAATGAAGAACTGTTGATCGATAACGAATACATCATGTCGCCTAAAGACCTGTGTACCATCGGCATTCTGGATCAGGTGGTCAACAGTGGCGTGCAGGTGTTAAAAATAGAAGGCAGAAGCAAGGGCGCCGATTATGTTTATACCGTAACCAAATGCTACCGCGAAGCCTTAAACGCCATTGAGAACAACAGTTTTACAAATGAAAACATCGAGGACTGGTTAAAGCAGTTATCCACCGTTTACAACCGTGGTTTCTGGAACGGCTATTATGCAGGCCACCAATTGGGCGAGTGGACGGCAACCCCCGGTTCTATTGCTACCGAAAAAAAAATCTATGTGGGCAAGGGCAGTAAATACTATCCCAAAATTAAGGTAGCCGAGTTTATCATTGAATCGGGTACCGTTAAATCCGGCGATACCCTGATGATCATTGGCGCCGCCATTGGCATGGCCAAAGAAAAAATGGACACCCTTACCGTTAATGGCATCCAGTGTGACCAGGCCGTTAAAGGCGACAAGATCACTTTTCCGCTTGGTACAAAAATAGCGGCAGGCGATAAAATTTATAAAATTGTTGACAACAGTAATGGCTAATATTATTTTCTACCGCAATAAATGCATCGGCTGTGGCATTTGTTTTGAAATGCAGCCGGCACTCTGGCGCCTGTCTAAAAAAGATGGTAAAGCCAGCTTGCTCAAATCCATTCCCAAAAAAGACCTGTTTGTATTGCCCGCCGGTAACCCTGTGCTGCCTTTGGCAAAAGAAGTGGCATTGGCCTGCCCCGTTAAGATCATTAAAATAGTATGATCAAAACCCGGTGCCTGTTCATCATTTTAAACCTGCCGGAAAAATTATTACCCATTCCCGTTATTTACTAATTGCACAACTGCTTTAACTGAATAAATTTTATTAATTATTTCATAATAATCATTAGTTTAGATTTTAAAACCAGCAGTATGGCCGCATCATCTCCACTTGCCCAATTTTTAAAATGGGAAACCGGTAACCCACAGGAAATTTTTCTGCAACAACCTTTTAATGGAGTATGGAAAACATGGACCTGGGCCCAGGCGGGTGATGAAGCCCGGCGTTTGGCTGCCGGATTACAGGCATTAGGCCTACACCCTGGAGATCATGTTGCCATTTTATCAAAGAACTGTGCCCATTGGATCATCGCTGATCTGGCGATCATGATGGCAGGTTGTATCTCTATTCCCATTTATCCGTCTTTATCAGCTTCAGGCATTAAACCTATTTTAACCCATAGCGATTCCAAAGCCATTATTATTGGTAAGCTGGATGATTTCTCTAAACAGACCGATGGTATACCTGACGGCATTCTGCGCATCAGCATTACAAGCTATGGAACAAATGAAGCAACCAGCATGGAAGCTTTGCTGGCGAATAATGAACCGCTGCAAGAGGTATTCCACTGGCAGTCTGCAGACCTATTTACCATCATTTACACCTCCGGCACCACGGGTAACAGCAAGGGTGTAATGCATACTATACGGGCATTTGATACCGTTGTACCGTTGGTGGTAGACACATTACAAATGCCTTTAAAACCGCGTTTATTTTCCTACTTGCCCCTAAGCCATATTGCCGAAAGAATGGCCATAGAAATGTATGGTATTTATTTTGGTGCCCTCATTTCTTTTGCAGAAAACATCGAGAGTTTTTCAGCAAACCTCATCCATACAGAACCACATATGTTTTTTGCCGTACCCCGTATCTGGGGTAAACTACGCGAAGGGATCTTAAAAAAATTATCACAAAAAAAACTAAACCTGTTATTATCCATTCCACTGGTAAACAGCCTCATTAAAAAAAGTATTCGACAAAAACTGGGCCTGGCAAAAGCCTCTCATATTTACAGCTCAGCCGCTCCCCTCTCGCCCGACTTACAAAAATGGTTCATCAACTTAGGTATTCCCATTCGCCAGGCTTATGGCATGACGGAAGATTGTGTGTATGCGCATTTTGATTCGCCCACTCATTTTCGGATTGGGAAAGTGGGCAGGGCACTGCCCGGATTACTCGTGAAATTTGCTGCCGATGGCGAGTTGCGTGTAAAAAGTAAAAGCAATATGATTGGTTATTATAAAGAACCGGCATTAACAGCAGCAGCATTTGATGAAGACGGGTATTTAAAAACAGGCGACATTGCAGAGTATGATGCCGATGGATTTCTGGCCATCACCGGGCGGGTAAAGGATCAGTTTAAAACAGATAAAGGCAAATACATTTCGCCCTCGCCCATTGAAATGCAATTGCTGGGCAATTCAAAAATAGAACAGGTTTGTGTTGTGGGTACCGGTGTACCACAGCCCATAGCCCTTATCACCCTGTCGGAAGAAGGTTTAAAAATGGCTGAAGACGAACTTGTAAATAACCTGATCCCTTTTTTAAAATCGATAAACAGCCAACTGGAAGTTTTTGAAAAACTGGAGAAGCTGGTGATCATCGCAGATAGCTGGACAATAGAAAATGGCATGCTTACCCCTACCTTAAAAGTTAAACGAAATGAAATAGAAAAACGGCATCTGCCCAAATACCCCGTCTGGTATGCCGAAAAGGAAAAAATAATTTGGGGTAAATAAAAAATGGATCGGAGTCCTCAATCGCCAGCCTGATGTTTGAAAAGATAAAAAATATTTTTTTTGTCAGGCCCATTTTTTACAAAAAATAACCCCTGCATGATCCTCGTATCTGTAGTTGCTTAAACACCATACCCATCTTTATATGCATCTATTTACCCAAACCCATTTTACAAATTAAAACCGCTTTTTTATTTGAATGCCTTTTAAAAAATCAATAAACTTTTCCACTAATTTTTTCATGGTGTGAATAAGTAAATACTAAACATATTAAAAGCATTTCGTTACATTTGGTACAGAGACAAGTTAGTAGTAACAATTGGCATGTAATTGATCACTAACCGCTGCTATGTGTGCCCTATTAATGAAGCATGACAGAAACAGTGGCAAAAACTAAAACCCATTGACAGAAACGATCATCAATCTCGAAACCGTTAACCCTATCGAATTCTTTGGCGTAAACAACGGTAAATTAGAACTCTTAAAAAAGAAATTTCCCCTCTTAAAAATTCTTAGTCGTGGCACGCAAATAAAATTAAGCGGAGCCCCGGAACAAATTGAAGGCGCCAGGGAAAAAATTGACCTTATCCTCCGATACCTTGAACGAAATGGCCACATGAGTGCCAATTATTTTGAACAGATCTTAGGCGGCGATGATGAACGTGCCGTTGACCATTTTATGGACCGCAATCCCAATGATGTACTGGTCTTTGGCCCCAACGGCAAAACCGTAAGGGCACGTACGGCCAATCAAAAAAAGATGGTGGAAGCCTGCGACAAAAATGACATCCTGTTTGCTATTGGCCCCGCCGGTACCGGTAAAACCTATACGGCTGTAGCTTTGGCCGTAAGGGCTTTAAAAAACAAATCGGTTAAAAAGATCATCCTCACCAGGCCGGCTGTGGAAGCCGGCGAAAGTCTCGGTTTTTTACCCGGCGATCTGAAAGAAAAAATTGACCCGTATTTACGTCCGCTGTATGATGCCCTGGATGACATGATACCGGCCGATAAACTGGGGTATTACATGAGCACCCGAACCATCGAGATTGCTCCATTGGCGTATATGCGTGGCCGTACACTCGATAATGCCTTCATCATCCTGGATGAGGCCCAAAATACCAATGACCTGCAGATTAAAATGTTTTTAACCCGGATTGGCCCCAATGCCAAAGCCATCATCACCGGCGATCCAACACAAATTGACCTGCCCAAAAATCAACAAAGCGGTTTATTTAAAGCTACCCGCATTTTAAAAAATGTTGAAGGCATTGCCCATGTAGAACTGGATGAGGAAGACGTGGTCAGGCACCGGTTGGTTAAACAAATCATCAGGGCCTATAATAAAGACGATGTAAGACAAACCGAACAAAAAGAACAAAAGAAAATCTGATCTTTATTTTTTTTACAACCCATCACCATATCAGGAGGCTGTTGAATACAGCCTCCATTTTTTTAGTACGCCAATGCTATTCAGCAAAAAAATAAATTACCCTTTTCAGGCAAAATAAAATTAATTTTATAGCCCACCACAAATCATTGTTGATGAAATCAATTCTTGTAGCCTGTAGCTTACTGCTTTTTTTTGCAAGCTGTAATAAACCCCAAAACCCACCAACTGCCGTATTGGATGGCATGTTTACCGCCATGAAAAACGGCCAGTTCAACGATATGAAAAAATTTATAACCCAATCGGATATCGCCTTGCTGGAGGCCGCTGAAAAAATAATGAGCCAATTAGATCCCGCAGGTGTAGAAAAGATAAAATCCAGAATGACAGAAGAATTAAAAGCCCGGTCAAAAAATCTGGAATACCATTTTAAAAATGAAAAAGTTGATGGCGACCGGGCAACGGTTGAAGCCGAGATCATTGACCACGACCCCACCCTGCCCGCAGGCGGTAAAACCATGTCGCAAACTTTTGAATTGGTGAAAGAAAATAATGCCTGGAAAATAGCCTTATCCAATCCCGGTAATGCCATGTTCAACAGCATGAAAGGCAATATGGGCAACCGCAAAGGCGATTTAAAGACGGGCGTTGAAAAATTACAGCAAATGAACCCCGATTCTTTAAAAATGCTAATCGGCAAAGGACTTCAGGCACTTGACTCGATGGATAAGCTAAAAAATAAACAGTAACCGTTTAAAATAAAAATAATTTGGAACCCAATAAAAAATTAATTTTACAACCTAATCATTTAAAATTATAGTTTATGAAAAAATTAGTTGCCGCCTTATTCGCTTTCTCAGCACTTTACTTCAGCAGTTGCAACAGTGCCGGTGCTGATCCAAAATTGGTATTAACCAGTTTCTTTGATGCCATGGCAAAAAAAGATATTGCAGCCGCCCGTAAATTAGCCACCGCCGACAGCAAAGCCATGTTCGACCTCATGGAAATGGGTATGAAAATGAAAGACAATACCATCGAAGATAAAACCGATGAACAATTTGATAAGAGCCAAATGGAAATGGGTGATGCCAAAATTGAAGGCGACCGGGCAACGGTAAATGTAAAATCAACCAAGAGTGGGGAGTCGATAAATTTTGTTTTAAAGAAAGAAGCCGGTGACTGGAAGGTTGCCATGGACCTGAATACCATGATGGGCATTGGAGCCGAAAAAATGAAAGAAAAAGGCATGACTGAAGCCGATATGGGCAATTTGAAAGAAGACATGGAAAAATTCAAAAACATGAACCCCGATTCGCTTAAAATGATGATGGATAAAGGCATGCAGGCCCTTGATTCGGTTTCAAAAATACTGGACAAAAAATAATACAGCCCCCTTTACACAAAAAAACATCCCCATCACAATCGGGATGTTTTTTTTGTGTAATGAAAAGATGTTTAACTTTAACTATGATTAAAAAATATGTTGTCCTGCTGATACTAACTGCCGCCATTGTCGCCTGCAACAGCAAATCAAAAAAAACACCGGTTACCGATGTGGAAGTGGCCACAACCTTTATACGCCATGTACTGGATAACGAGTTTAATGAAGCCGAACAGTATCTTTTAAAAGACGAGACCAATAGCCAGATATTTGAACGCTTTAAAAATAAGTACAGTGAAAAAGATAAGGCCATTCTGGAAAAATATAAACAAGCCGATATCATTGTTAATAATATCAGCTATGCTACCGACAGCGTTTGCTTATTCAATTACAGCAACAGTTATAGCCGAACCGATACCAGCATTTTAAAAGTGTTACGCACCGGGGGCAAATGGCTCATCGATTTAAAATATACTTTTTCGGGAAACCCATAAACCAACACATGCTTAAAAATGTATTACTTGTAGGAATGGGCGGTGCCGTAGGATCCATGCTCCGGTATGGATGCAGTGTATTGATCAACAGCAGGATCTTTCCCTGGAGCACCCTGCTGATAAATGTTACCGGCTGCTTTTTTATAGGACTCATTTTTGCCTTTAGCCTACGCGACATGCAATTTTTAAATCACTGGAAATTATTTCTGGCAACAGGCATCTGCGGCGGCTTTACCACCTTCTCTGCTTTTTCGCTGGAGAATATGAGCCTGCTGCAAAGCGGAAAACCCGGACTGGCTTTTCTGTACATCGCACTGAGTATTTTGCTGGGCATTGGCGCCAGTTTTTTAGGATACTATTTGTTTGTACGACAGACCTGAATGATGCCGGCGGCACAACCCATAGCAGGCCGGTGACATGGTAAGGTTTAAAAATTAAAATGATTAACCTATACTTTTAAATTCACACATATGTACACACTACACCCCTGGCACGGCGCACATTACGGCAATAAAGCGCCCTATAACATTAATGCGCTCATTGAAATTCCGCAAGGTTCAAAAACAAAATACGAGATCGATAAAAAAACAGGGTTATTAAAACTCGACCGCATCATTTATTCCTCTTTTCACTACCCGGTTAATTATGGTTTTATACCACAAACACTGGGACAGGATAATGACCCCCTGGATATTTTAGTGATCTGCAGCGAAAGCATTCAACCGCTTTGCCTGGTAGAAGCCACGGTGATCGGCAATATGCAAATGATAGATAACGGCGAAAAAGACGATAAGATCATTGCCGTTGCCAGCAATGACCCGGCTGTAAATTATATCCGCAATGTGAATGAACTACCCAAACATTTTATTGCGGTACTCCGTAATTATTTTGAACAGTACAAAGTATTGGAAAATAAAAAAGTGGAGATCGATGAATTTCAAGATAAAGAAGATGCCTATAAAGTAATTAATGAAGCCATCGAATTTTATAAAACCAGTTTTTCAAAATGACCACTAAAAAGAACATCATGGATATACAAACTATTCTGATCATTATACTGGTGGGTGTAGCCGCCGGTATGTTAAGCGGACTTGTGGGTGTAGGTGGCGGTATCATCATTGTACCCGCACTGGTTTTTTTTATTGGCTTCAGTCAAAAAACCGCACAGGGCACTTCACTGGCACTCATCATGCTGCCGGTGGGCATTTTGGGTGTATTACAATATTATAAACAGGGGCATGTAGATTATAAAGTGGTGGGCATACTGGCTATCGGATTTTTAGCTGGCAGTTTTTTTGGCAGCAAACTGGCCCTTACCATTTCGCAGGAAAGCTTAAAAAAAGTATTTGCTGTACTCATGATCATCATTGCCGTAAAAATGTTGTTTTTCGATCAGGCAAAAAAATCAACAGCCGGGGCTGCGGCAGAAAAAAACAATAGCCTGTCGATAACCGACAATGCTATAAAAATTAATACGGATGCCGATGGTTGAGATCAGATATACCGTTTAATAATACGCAACCGTTGCGATCTTAAGCCTGTATCTGTATTGATGATGCCCGCATGATCAATCTTATCTATCCGCACTTTGCCGGCTGCATGTATGATCTCCCCGGCATTAAGCAAAAGCCCTACATGAACAATATGGCCTTCCTCATCATCAAAAAAAGCCAGATCGCCACAGCGGGCCATTTCTAAAAAATCAACCAGCTCGCCCTGTGTGGCCTGTTGCTGCGCATCCCGCAGTAGTTGGATGTTTAAAAATTTATACAGCACTTGGGTAAATCCACTGCAGTCTGTGCCAAAAACAGACCGGCCACCCCATAAATAACTGGTATTTAAAAATGTAAACGCCAGTTTTTTAATGGTTTTTGCATCGGGCTTTGCAGTGGCTGTTTCCCAAACCTGTCCGGTAAAATGCACCGTATTTTTTCGCCACAGCGCCTTCCCGTTCTTCATGGCGGTTAAAGAGCTGCCAAAGGGAACCCGCA
>CANKNL010000014.1 GCA_947483345.1 Chitinophagaceae bacterium
ACTGCCACAAATCTGATAACGTTGAGTTTACAGAACTGTGTGTAAAATCATCTATTTGCTGTAATGACAGTACATCTGATGCACTTTCGCCACCTGTAACCGAATTATCTGTGATGATATCCCCCACAGGTACAATCTGGTTAAGCCATTGTAATGGTGAATAAACACCAATTACCATAGACCGATAATCGCCTTCAGATTTCAAATATTCCTGATCGGTGATCCTGAAGTCATCTTTTGGATTATAATCTACCCATTTATTACAGGAGATCAGTATGCTGCTTGTGAGCAGTATCCCCAATATTTTTATTTTTATATGCTTCATTTTATAATGATTTAATGAATGAATTAAAATTTAATGTCAAGTCCTATTGAATATGTTCTGGCTTGGGGATATGCTCCACGGTCAACACCTACATCTGATTGTGATGCTGAAATTTCAGGATCATAACCGGTGTATTTGGTAAAAGTAAAAGCATTTTTAACCTGTGCATATAATCTTACACTCTTGAATATTTTTTTGATTTGTTTAACCTGGAAATTATATCCCAAAAGAATATTCCTCACTTTTATAAAAGAGCCATCTTCAACATACCTGTCGGATACCCTGCTGTTATTGTTTGCATCGGTAAATGAATACCTGGGATTATGTGCATCATTGGTTGTTCCCGGTCCTGTCCATCTGTCTAATACACTTCTGAACTTATTGGTATAGTTGCCATTTCTTTCTAAAGCCCTGTATACATCATTACCTGAGGAGGCATACGTAAATACCGACAAATCAAAGTTTTTGTACTCTAGGTTCAGGTTCCAACCTATTGTTACTTTGGGAAATGGATTTCCGATCTCTGTCTGGTCTCTTGAATCAATGATACCGTCACCGTTGATATCTACAAATTTTATATCCCCTGGTTGAGCACCTGCCTGAGTAGGACTGGCAGCAATTTCGGCTACAGACTGAAATAAGCCGGCTGTTTTATATCCAAAGTAATAAAAAGGGCTTTTGCCTTTTTCAAATACGGTTACGCTTTGCGACTGACCATTAAAATAATAACCGCCCAGTATTTTGGCTGTGCCTTCATCATTAGTTGCAGTTACTTCATTTTTAACAGTAGTAAAAGTTGCAGAAGTAGAAATTTTAAGGTCTTTCAATATTTTGGTATTGTATCCGATGGTTACATCTATTCCACTTGTTTTGGTAGAACCGATATTATCAAAAGGTGCAGGAATTGTTCCCAAGTACAAAGAAGTAGAAGGAATAAACAATAAACCTTTTGTAGTTTTTTGATAATAATCGGCAGAAATATTGAATTTATTTTTATAGAAATTCATATCAAACCCAAGATTTAACTGCCTTTGAGCTTCCCAACTTATTTTATCATTTCCCAAAGAACCTAAAGTAGCTCCTGAAATAAAGTTATTGCCTGAAGCATAGCCAATGGTATTACCAGAGCCATATAAAGAAGCCAGGTAATCGGTTTGAATATAACGATATTGTGGCTGTACATTATCATTACCCAATGCACCATAACTGCCTCTTATTTTTAAGAAATCAATAAATTTAGATTTAAAGAAATTTTCTTTGCTCACTACCCATCCTAATGAACCTGAAGGGAAGATACCCCATTTATTATCCTTACCAAATGAGGTTGATCCGTCTCTGCGGGCAGTTACAGAAGCCAGGTATTTCTCTTTATAGTCGTAGTTGATTCTGCCAAATAATGAAGCATTTCTTTTTCTGTATTGAAAATAATATCCCTTAACTGCGTCAGGATTGGTTGCGGTGTTATTACCTGTAGCAGAAGTATAATCTGCAAATTCCCAACTGTTAAAAGGGACATCCTGCCTGCTGGCACCAGCAGTGTTGCCACTTGCTTCAGCCATAGAGAAACCTGCTGTTGTTTCAAAAGAATGTGCTTTAATTTTAAAATTATAATTGCCAAATAATTCATAGGTAAAAGAATTATTGTTGGCTTTATCATGAGAAACACTATTGTGTCTGCCTGCAATGGTTGAACCATCACCATTCATTGAATTATCTACATTATTTAAGCCATAAAACACAAGGGGAGTAAAGGATTTGGAATTCGATTGGTATTTAGTATATCCAAAACGGGTTGTCAGCTTCAGGTTTTTCAAAACCTCATATTGAAATTCAAATTTGCCAAAAAGTTTATTGCCTAAATTCTTGTTGTATGTATTATCCAGTTTTGTAAGTGGGTTGAATATTTCAGATAATAACAGGTTACTGAAACCATATTTTCCAACAGTATTTGGGTCGGTATTATAAATCGAAACTGTTGGATCGTAGTTTAAAGCACTACCGATAATACTGTTGAAAGAATTTTCCTGAATCCCTTTTGTGTTGAAGTTTACATAATTGGTATTTAAAATAAATTTCAGTTTTGAAGAAAGATCAAAGCTGAGGTTAGCTGCGAGATTTATCCTGTCAAACTTAGATTTATCAATGCCTCCAACTACACCACCCTGACTTAAATAAGCACCAGATAAAAAATAGGTTACTTTTTCACTGCCGCCTTTCACATTCAAACTGTGTGATTGAATGGGGGCCTGTTTAAAAATCTCTTTTTGCCAATTGGTTCCCTTTCCTAAAACAGACAGATCAGGGAAAATAATATTACCTCCCGAAACTGTACTTCCTTCATTTATGATAGCGGCATATTCAGAAGCATTTAGTACAGGCACTATATTAGTTACTTGCTGAATACCATAGGAGCTGTTTAAATTAAACTCAACTTTTTGATTTTTTCTTCCGCCCTTTGTAGTTACAATTAAAACACCGTTTCCACCGGCTACTCCATAAATAGCTGCAGTTGCAGCATCTTTCAATATCGATATACTTTCAATATCAGACGGGTTTATAGAATTCAGATCATCCTGGGTTTGAGTAACCCCATCAACTACAACCAATGGGCTATTTCCCTGATATGAAGGAATGCCTCTGATAGAAATAAAGGGTTTGGCTCCGGGTGAGCCACTTTGTACCACATTAACACCAGATGCACCTTGTAAAGCTTCTTCTACCCTTACAGGCTTAAGTTTTTGAATAGATGCACCATTTACGGTTGAAATAGAACCTGATACCTTGGTTATCTTTTGTGTACCATAACCAATAACCACCACTTCGTCCAGATTTTTACTGGCCTCTTCCATCTCTATGCTAAAAGGACCAACCTTATTAACCAGCAAATTGAATGGAGAAAACCCTGTAAATGTAATGGTAAGTCTACCCCCTTTTGGAACAGAAATAGAAAAATTTCCGCCTGCATCTGTAGAGGTAAGCGTTTTGGTTCCCTGTACAGAAACAGTAGCACCAACGAGAGGCTCGCCGCTTACTTTGTTTGTTACTTTTCCGGTGGCAGTTAAATCCTGCCCGTTTACATGTTGAAAAATTGTCCCAAGAAAAATACTGAGACATAGCATGATAATCTTAAATTTCATATAGCGCTTGTTTTAGTGATTCAAAAATCGTCAGAATTCGAAATGTAAATGTATAATTTACCACTACATTTATAAAATAATCCACCACATCATTACTACATCTTATACTATAAATAGTTATCTGCAGCTACAATTTAGGTACTTCATTACTACTTCAATTTAATTTTGTATAACTTCACAAGTAATAAATGCTTTTTTAATGAAACAACTGATTTTGCTAATTTGTTTACCCTTGCAGGTAATTTGTCAAAATACAATTGGCTTTCCTGATATTATTAATTATGCCAAACAGGATTACAAAGCAGGGCTACAAAACTGGGATATTAAGCAGGATAAAAACGGGATCATTTACTTTGCCAATAATGAAGGCTTATTAAGTTTTGATGGTAAGTATTGGATCAATTACCCACTGCCTAATAAAACAATTGTTCGTTCAATTGAAATAGGACCTGATAATCGTATATATGTGGGTGGTCAGGATGAGTTAGGCTATTTTGCTTCTGAAACTAATGGTATACTTAAATATCATTCATTGGTTGGTCAAATAGCGGAAAAAGACAGAGCTTTTGGTGATGTTTGGGATATCGTTTTATTTAAGGGAAATATTTTTTTTAGATCTAATAATAAAATCCTCAAATTTAATGACCGTACAGTTACTGCATATAACGCGCTTTCAGAATGGGCCCTATTGGGCGAATGCAACGGAAGACTTTATGCACATGATCTTACAACCGGCATATTGACATTTGAAAATGACGTTTGGGCTCCTGTTTATGCCATTAATCCCCTGCCAAAAAATGACCCTGTAACCAGTATTCTGCCTTTTCAAAATGACAGTGCCATCATCACTACATTAAAGAATGGATTATTTATATTTTCAAAATCAGGAATAACCCTATTACCTTCTATTAATAATCAAATATTTAAAAATGAACGGGTTTATGCTGCGTCCAAAGTAAATAATACCTGGATTGCCTTGGCCACAAATAATAACGGTATTTATATCATCGATCTAAATGGGCATATTATTCAGCGTTTTTCAAGAACAGAAGGCTTACAGAATAATAATGTATTGAGCATATTTTTAGACAATCAGCAAAATTTGTGGCTAGGACTGGATAACGGCATTGATTTAATTACCTATAACAGTTCAATAAAACAAATTAAACCGTTATCACAGGATGGATCCGGATATACTGCGATCATCTATAATACCCGGTTATATTTAGGAACTTCAAACGGTTTATTCAGCGTTCCCTTGCAAGAGATGAGGGATATGAGTTTTAGTAAAGGCGATTTTACTGCAGTGAATAACACTAAAGGACAAACCTGGGGATTAGCCAATATTAATTCCCAATTGCTGGTTGGCCACCACGAAGGGGCGTTTACCGTGAAAGATAATACAGCTGTGCCTTTATCATTAAACAGGGGGTTTTGGAAATTTGTGCCCGCATCTAATACTTTTCCAACAGCACAAATTGTTTATGGCGGATATGCCGGACTTGGCCTATTTGATTATTCAAATGGAGCTTTTAAATTTTCAAAAACAATTCCGGGTTTTACTGAATCTTCGCGGTTTGTTACAATCGATAAAAATGATAATATCTGGGTATCCCACCCCTATCATGGTGTATTTAAAATTGTCAAAAAACAAGACGGCAGTTATTCTACATTTATTTATACAGAAAAAAATGGACTTCCTTCTATTTTAAACAATCATATTTATTCTATTAAAAATGAGTTGGTGGTGGCCACAGAAAAGGGTCTTTATATTTATAATACCCAAACAGATAAGTTTGAGGCCTCTGTCTTTTATAAAAATTTACTTGGTAATCAAAGTATCAGGTATCTTAAAGAAGATAACAATGGAAATGTCTGGTTTATTCACGATAAAACACTGGGCGTGCTTGATTTTTCGAAAAAGGAACCTGAAATTATCTATTTGCCCGAATTAAACAATAAAATGCTGAGTGGCTTTGAATTTATATATCCTGTAGATGACCGCAATATTTTTTTGGGAGGCGAGAAAGGCTTTTATCATATTAATTATGAAAAATACAGACAAACATTACCCAAATTAAATGTACAGATCAGGACTTTTAAAATAATCACGACTACAGACAGTCTGTTATTTGGCGGGTATTACAACCCTGATAAACCATTTCAGGATGCCCCTTCACTAAACTACAGATATAAAACATTACGTTTTGAATATGCCACTTCTCTGTTTGGTTATCAATCCAATCTTGAATACAGTTACCGGCTTAAAGGTTACGACAATAACTGGAGTGAATGGACGAACAGAACAGAAAAGGAATATACCAATTTGTCTCCTGGTAAGTTTACATTTGAAGTTAAAGTGCGCAATAATTTGGGCAACGAATCTGTTGTTTCAGCCTATACTTTTAATATACAACCACCTTGGTATATGGCCAGTTGGGCCAAAGTGATTTATCTGCTACTACTTGTATGTATGATCTTTATTTTATACCGTTTACAGGAACAAAAGTTCAAATCCCAGCACACTAAATATGAAGAAGAACAAAAAAAATTAAGATACATCTATGATCTTGAATTAAATAAATCTGAAAGTGAACTGGTGGCTTTACGCAATGAAAAATTAGAAGCAGAGATTAATCATAAAAATTCAGAACTGGCTTCGTCTGCTATGCACTTAGTTAAAAAAGGAGAATTGGTTTCAAAAATGAAAACAGAGCTGGGGCATGTGATAAAAGGCATCAGTAATCCGCAGGCAGAAGCCGAACTCAAAAAAATGATCAAGTCAATTAGTGAAGATGATAACATGGATCAGGAATGGGAACACTTTACATTACATTTTGATAAGGTTCATAGTGATTTTGTTTCTGACCTGAAAGAAAAACATCCGGCTATTTCAAATAATGAAGTTAAACTCTGTGCTTATTTGCGAATGAATTTATCAACCAAAGAAATGGCCCAGCTTATGAATATATCTGTACGAGGTGTAGAGGTAAGCCGTTATCGGTTAAGAAAAAAACTGGAGCTCTCAACGGAAATCAGTTTGTTTGATTATTTGATAACTATACAGTCGAAGCCGGTATAATTGACTAAAACAAAAGACCCATTTTACTATTGGGTCTTTTGTTTATTAATTAAGGCTAGCTTATTTATTCATTTTCTGCAGATTCTTCTGGCTCAACCGGTTCAACCTTATCTGTTGAAGACGCTTCAGAACTTGCTTCTGGTAAAACCGGGTTACCGGCTTCATCCAGTATCATGTCGGCTTCCTCTTCTTTTTCGTCCAATTGGGTTATGGCTGCAATCTCGTCACCTTCATCTACTCGTATCAGTTTAACACCCTGTGTTGCCCTACCCTGCTCGCTAATTTGATGGACTGGCATACGAATGGTAATACCACTAACGCAGGTTATCATCAGATCTTCAACTTCGGTAACAGCCAATAAGCCAACAAGTGAACCTGTTTTTGCAGTTACGCTGATGGTTTTAACACCTTTACCCCCACGATTGGTTATGCGGTAATTGGCTTCACCTGTCTCGGGGTCATCTAAAAAAGTACGTTTGCCATAACCATTTGCACTAACTACCAATACCGTTTTTGATTTATCCTCCTTATTAACACAGATCATACCAACAACTTCATCTTTGGCATTATCAACATCAATACCACTTACACCAATTCCTCCTCGTCCGGTTGGCCTTACTTTGAGCTCAGGAAAACGAATGGCTCTGCCACTTTTTACAGCCATCATAATTTCGCAATTGCCATCGGTAAGTTTAGCTTCCAGTAATTGGTCGCCTTCTTTAATGTTAATAGCATTAATTCCATTAAGCCTTGGGCGACTAAAATCTTTTAATCTTGATTTGTTAATGATCCCTTGTTTAGTACACAAAACGATATAATGATTGTTAACATATTCCTCATCATCAAAGTTCTTTACATCAATTATAGCGCGTACTTTATCATCGGGCGGTATTTGAATCATATTCTGTAATGCCCTGCCCTTACTGGTTTTATCACCTTCAGGAATTTCATACACTTTTAGCCAGAAACAACGGCCCATTTCTGTAAAGAATAATAAGGTATGGTGTGTACTGGCAACAAACAGTTTTTCAATATAATCTTCCTGTCGTGTACTGCTACCCTTAGCGCCACGCCCACCCCGGCGTTGCTGGCGGTAATCGGCTGCAGACGTTCGCTTGATATACCCCAAATGCGAAATGGTAACAACCACATCTTCATCTTCAATAAGATCAAGCATATTAATTTCATCACCAACATATACGATCTCCGACTTACGCTCATCACCAAATTTTTCTTTTACTTCTATCAGTTCAGTTTTGATAATGGCGTATCGCATATCTTCATTGGAAAGTATCAGTTTTAAATGTTCAATCAACTTCATGATCTCGGCATGCTCTTCACGTATCTTGTTGATCTCCATGCCGGTTAATCTTTGTAAACGCAGTTCCAATACAGCTTTTGCCTGTATTTCACTCATTCCAAACTGAGTCATTAACCCATCCTGTGCAATATTGGGTGTAGAAGATTCCCGAATAAGCTTGATAACTGCATCTAGATTATCCAATGCAATAATATAGCCTTCCAGTATGTGGGCCCGTTCTTCTGCCTTACGTAATTCGTATTGGGTACGACGTACAACAACTTCATGACGAAATAAAATAAATTCGCTGATCAGGTCTCTTAAATTTAAGATTCTTGGCCTGCCCCTAACGAGTGCCACATTATTTACACCATAAGATGTTTGTAATTCAGTTTGTTTGTACAAGTGATTGATCACAACCTGTGCCACTGCATCTTTCTTAAGGTCAATTACAATACGGGTACCTTCCTTATTATTACTTTCGTTGTTAACATCAGATACGCCTTCAATTTGCTTATCATTAATAAGATCTCCAATCTTGGCGGTTAATGTATCCCTGTTTACCTGATAAGGGACTTGTGTAATGATGATCTTTTCCCTTCCGTTCTTCGTCATCTCAATATCAACTTTACCACGCAAAACTACTCTTCCACGGCCGGTTAGCAAGCCTTCTTTAACCCCTTCAAAACCATAAATAACACCCCCTGTTGGAAAATCTGGTCCTTTCACATATTGAATCAGTTCCTCACAGGTTATTTCTTTATTATCAATGTAGGCAATACAACCATCAATAACTTCGCTTAAATTATGCGGCATCATATTGGTGGCCATACCTACTGCAATGCCACTGCTGCCATTAACCAGTAGCTGTGGAATTCGGGTAGGTAAAACGGTGGGCTCCTTTAATGAATCATCGAAGTTTAGCTGATAATCAACAGTCTCTTTCTCAATATCTTCAAGCATGGCTTCTGCAAACTTTTGCATGCGAACCTCAGTGTAACGCATAGCTGCCGGTGGATCTCCATCTTCGCTACCAAAATTACCCTGGCCATCAATCATTTTATAACGCATGGCCCAATCCTGAGCCATTCTAACCATCGTATCATAAATCGCCTTATCTCCATGGGGATGAAACTTACCCATAACCTCTCCTACGATACGGGCTGATTTCTTATATGGTTTGTTGCTGTTATTACTCAGCTCATTCATACCAAATAATACACGGCGATGAACGGGCTTAAGGCCATCCCGTACATCGGGTAAAGCTCGTCCTACAATTACACTCATGGAGTAATCAATGTAAGAAGACTTCATTTGCTCTTCAATATTCACCGGAATTATTCGGCCTCGGTTATTTAAATCCCCGCCATCCAGAGGGCTATTTTTGTCGTTCAAATTGTCGTTATTTTCCATAATTTTTTGTCGTGTGCAAAAGTACTGATTTTAACCCGTTATTCCTTATAAAAAGCTGTGATTTTAGGGGTTATTTTTACACCTATTTTTGGGTATTATGAATTATACGCTGCTGCGATAAATTTAGTGGAATATAGCAACCTTTTATCTGGTTAATATCCGCTCAACCTATTTATTAAGCGTTCCATTGATTACCTTGCAAAAAACTTTTTAATTTGAAAACGATTGTACTTATTGGTGCCGGCAAATCGGCTACGGTATTAATAGATTATTTGATTGCAGAAGCTAAAACCAACAACTGGAAATTTATTATTGCTGACAGTAACCGGGAGCAGATCTTATTAAAAACAAAGCACAGCCAATTTGCAGAAGCCGTACAACTGGATGTAACCAACGAAAAACAACGCGGCGATCTGATACAAAGGGCGCATGTGGTTATTTCGATGATGCCCCCTGCGCTGCACTTTCTGGTTGCTAAGGATTGTGTAGAGTACAGAAAGCATTTATTAACGGCGTCTTATTTAGATGATAAAATGAAAAGCCTGATGGATGAGATCAGTAACAGAAAATTACTATTTATCTGTGAAATGGGATTAGACCCTGGTATTGATCACATGAGTGCGATGCAGATCATTAATTCAATAAAAGAAAAAGGTGGTAAAATAACCTCTTTTAAAAGCCATTGTGGTGGCCTTGTTGCACCCGAAAGTGACGATAATCCCTGGCATTACAAAATTAGCTGGAACCCCCGTAACATTGTCATGGCCGGAAAAGCAGGCGCTGTTTATAAAGAAAATAATGAGATAAAAAACAAGGGGTATTCTGATTTATTTAATTGCAGCAATGCCATTTTATTTGATGGATTAAATAAGTTGGCCTATTATCCCAATCGCGATTCGCTGGGTTATATAACCACATACAAACTGCCTGATACCGCCACTTTTATAAGAACGACTTTACGACATATTGATTTTTTTAAAGGGTGGAATGCCGTTGTACATGCAGACCTTTCAAATGAAACTGAAGTGATTGATGTGGCCGGTTTAACATTTTTAAAATGGTCTTCAGCTATTTTACCTTTTGTAAATGATCAAAATAAATCAATGCTCGAATTCCTGGGGCTGTTTGATGATGAACCGGTACCATCAACCGCAAAAACATCGGCAGATATATTACAATACCTGGTAGAAACAAAACTAAAAATGGAGCCTGCAGATAAAGACATGATCGTGATGTTGCATGAATTTGACTATGAACTGAATGGCAAAATTAAAAATCTTAAAAGCGGTTTGGTTGTTAAGGGTGAAGACAGTTTACGCACGGCCATGGCAAAAACAGTTGGCTTACCTTTGGGCATTGCGGCCAAGTTAATATTAAACGAAACCATAAAGCTAAAAGGCTTGCATATCCCTACCGTAAAAGAAATTTATGACCCGGTATTGAAGGCTTTGGAAGAGGCGGGAATAAAATTTACTGAAAATTAATAGGCCGCTATAATTCTCTTCAATTCTGCCACACCCGCGGTTGCTGTCATTTCAATTACATGCAGATTATTTTGTTTGCCTGTTGTTGGTATTTTTTTATCAATAATGAATTTGGGCAAATACGGTGGTGCATAATTTAATAATGAGGCAGCCGGATAAACCTGCAGGGAAGTACCCACTACCACAAAATAATCACAATCTTGTAATATCGCAATCGCTTTTTCCATCATCGGAACTGCTTCGCCAAACCAAACGATATGTGGCCTGAGCTGATATCCATCAACGGCTTTATCACCGAGATGTATATCTTCGTAAATGTCAAAAAAAATATGCTCATTGGCAATGCTTCGCATCTTAAATATGTTGCCATGTAAGTGCAATACATTTGCAGACCCTGCCCTTTCATGCAGGTCATCTATATTTTGGGTTATGATGGTCACCTCAAAATCATTTTCTAATTCTGCCAAACCCTGATGTGCTGCATTGGGCAAAGCAGCAGCCACATCTTTGCGCCGGGCATTATAAAAATCTAAAACCAGTTGTGGATCTTTTTGCCAACCCTGTGGTGAAGCAACCTCATACACATCATACCCATTCCATAAGCCATCGCTGTCACGAAATGTTTTTAATCCGCTTTCGGCACTGATACCTGCGCCGGAGAGTACAACGATATGTTTTTTACTTTTCACTAAAAAAAAATTTTCGGCAGTTCATCTTTAGTGTTGCCGTTGAGATCATTATTTTGTCTTTTTGAGGGTAGATTTTTGAGGCTTTTTAAACTGATCTGCACTCCATATATTGTCAAGTGCGACCATGCAAACAGCTTCAAATCCATAGTCAGAAACAAAATCCCAGTTTTTATCCCTTACCAGATCACTGGCAATTTTTGAAGTATGTTTAGGATAAGCTATCCAGAATTTGGCATCGATCTGTAATGCAGGAACAACTTCTTTTAATATTTCGGACAATTGTTTTTGACTAAAGGCAAATACCAAGGCAAAATCTATTTTTCGGTTCTTTAATAACGGGGTTACATTTTTTGAAAAGGTAATTTTTATAAATTGTTTTTCAATAGAAGCAGGCAGGCCCTGTATTAACAGGTTTTTTTCATTACGCAGCTGTAGTTTTTCGAGCAATGAAGAAGATGGCATAAGTTGTATAAAAATTAATGAAGTAATTAAAAATTATACCTGCTTTTTAAACAGAAGCCATTTTGAGGCTTTTTAGTTAACCGGTCAAAAAATATTTTCGACAAGATAACCTAACCGTTATCAGGCTAGTTCAGACTTCAAATCTAAACATAATCTTTGGCAGAAGATAGTTTAGAACAAGAAAAAGTAACAGAAAGGTCCTTTTAGATTTTTTTAAAAATTATTTGCCGGCCGGCTTATACAGGCTTAACGCTTCCGGCATAATGCTTTCTAATTTGGCTATACGGTTTTCATCTGCAGGATGTGTAGATAAAAATTCAGGAGGCTTTTGTCCGTTTGAAGCTGTAGCCATCCGCTGCCAAAAAGGAATAGATTCTCTGGGATTGTAACCCGCCATTGCGGCAAAATTTAATCCATAATGATCGGCTTCGTATTCCTGGTTACGTGAATTGGGTAATAAAAAGGCGATTTGAGCACCCGGAGCAAATATATTGTTAAACAAACTGTTGTATTTGGGATTATTTGTTGTGGCGATATTGCCCACTATTTCTAATCCTTGTGCCAGGGCACCCTGACTCATCCTTTCATTTCCGTGATGGGCAACTGCATGTGTAATTTCATGCCCCATTACAACAGCTAATGCAGCTTCATTCTGTGTTATACCCAATAATCCGGTATAAACTACAACCTTGCCACCTGGCATACACCAAGCATTAACCTCTTTAGAATCTACCAGATTAAACTCCCATTTATAGCCATTGAGTTCATTCGCTAATCCTTTTTGTGTGTAATATGTTGTTATGGCTTTAGAAATTCTTAAGCCAACCCGCTTCACCATTTCTGCATCTTTGTTAGAACTGCTGTTTACAACTTTATTTTGCGAAAGAAAGGATTGATATTCTGTAATGGCCTGCTGTTGCAAAGTTTCTTCACCAAATAAAGCCAATTGTTTACGCCCCGTAATTGAGTTTGTGCTGCAGGCTAAAAATATTGAAACGGTAATCAACAAAAAAATGATTTTTTTCATTATAATTTGAGTTTTATAAACTTTCATAAACAATTGGCGTACCAATATTATAATTGTTACTGTTATACAAGAAATATTTTAAAAAAAATGTGATGAGTTTACAGGAATTGACAATTTAATCCTGATGACGACGTGATTTTCGTCTGTCCCGGTTTTTAAAAATCGGGATACGGCTTTCTACACCACGTAAGATGCGGCCAATATTCTTTTGATGTGTAACGATTACTAAAATAGCTACAATTAAAGCAAATAGCCTGTACAGGAGTTCATTTTCATTCCAAATCCATAACACACAAATGGGTAAAGAAATGGCTGCCAAAATCGAACTTAAGGAAACATATCTGGTGAGATAAAGAACTAAAGCAAAAATACCAATACAACTGCCTGCAATAACCGGTTGTATGGCTAAAATCATTCCTAATAAGGTGGCAACGCCTTTTCCGCCTCTAAAGCCCGCAAAAATGGGAAAAATATGCCCCACTACTGCAGCCGAACCAAGCCCAAGCATTAAATTAGTTCTTTCCAATTCATGATGCAGGTAAAATGGAAGAAAATTATACAACATAACGGCGGCCATCCCTTTTAAAATATCAAAAACCATAACGATGGTTCCGTAACGCGAACCCAAAACCCTGAAAGTGTTGGTAGCTCCCATGTTACCACTACCATAGTCACGAATATCAATACCAAAAAAGCGCTTGCTAACTAATAGAGCTGTAGGTATAGAGCCAATTAAATATGAGACAATTATGAGAGCAAGTTCTTTCATTTGTTTCCTTTACCTTGAATTGAAGTAAACAAAAATAACGAATATAAGCGTGTATTTGGTTATTAATTGCCCGTTTGGCTATATTATGTGTATAAACCAGTTAAAGTAAGCGCTGTAGCGGATTTTGATATTTCATAAATACTTAATTCATTTGAGCAAGTATACAAATCCACTCTCCTTTTTGAATTGTTTTAAGATGAACTATACCACTGGAAGCCAAAGCCTTGATCATAACAGCCTCATCAGTTTTTATAAAACCACTCAGTAAAATAATAGTCCCTTTTTTACTAACTGTTTTAACTGCATCCAGGTTATTCAGTATAACGTTTAAATTAATATTGGCTAGAATGATATCATAAACAGAACCTGCGGTAATGGTTTCAGCTTTTATAAGATTTATTTTAGTACAATTGTTAGCCCCTGTATTCTCTATGGAATTTTCAATACTCCACTCGTCATAATCAATGGCATCAATGGCTTTGGCGCCCATTTTTTCGGCCAGAATGGCTAATACAGCAGTACCTGTTCCAAAATCTACAACTGATTTATTTTTAAAATCCAGTTCATTCATTTGTTCAATCATCATGTAAGTCGTTGCATGATGGCCGGTACCAAAACTCATTTTTGGGGTAATGATGATCTCATGTTTTACATCTTTTACCGGCTGATGAAAAGCCGCCCTGATGGCAACAAGATCTTTCACATAAATGGGCTCAAAGCTACTCTCCCATTGCGCATTCCAGTTTTGTTGGGGCACAGTAGTTGCCGAATAATTGACTGGTATTTTTTTAAGTATGTCTTCAAGACTATCTTGTAAAAAATCAACTTCTTTTATATAAGCAAATAAAGTATTTTCTGTTTCTTCAAAACTTTCAAATCCTGAATCAGCCAGTAAAGCTATAAGTATTTCACTTGTATCTTTTTGTAAGCTCTCGAATTCAATTTGTATATAATTCATGATAAGCCGAATTAAAAAACCGTCTCGCCAAAGGCGAAACGGCATGATTTAAATTAATTTAAAATGAATCAGATTACTCACCTTGCTGAGGCTTAGGTTGTGCTTCCGGCTTTGGTATTAAAGCTTTGCGGCTTAATTTAAACTTGCCTGTTTTTTGATCAACATCCAGCAATTTAACTTTAACCTTATCTCCTTCTTTAAAAATACCATCCATCGTTTCCAAACGCTTCCAGCTTATTTCACTGATGTGCAACAAACCTTCTTTCTTTGGTAAAAACTCAACAAAGGCACCAAATTCTTTTATGCTCTTCACAGTTCCTTCGTAGGTATCACCAACAACAGGCACTGCTACCAATCCGTTGATCCAAGCCAATGCTCTTTCCAGGCTGGCTTTTTCTTTAGAGAAAATGCTGACTTCACCCCTGTTATCTACTTCTTCAATATTAATGGTAGCACCGGTTTCACGCTGTATTTCCTGTATCACTTTACCACCTGGTCCTATTACCGCTCCAATGTATTCTTTATCAATAATGATCTTAACCATACGCGGAGCATGAGGCTTAACTTCTTCTCTTGCAGCTGGTGTACAGGCATACATGGCTTCCAGAATATGCATACGGCCTTTTTTAGCCTGAGCCAAAGCCTGGCGCATCACATCCATACTTAACCCATCAACTTTAATATCCATCTGCACACCGCAGATACCATCACGTGTTCCGGTAACTTTAAAGTCCATATCACCTAAATGATCTTCATCACCAAGTATATCCGTTAAAATGGCAAACTCATCGCCTTTTTTAATTAATCCCATGGCAACCCCACTCACGTGCTTTTTTAAAGGCACACCGGCATCCATTAAAGCCAATGAACCGGCACAAACTGTAGCCATTGATGATGACCCATTACTTTCCAGAATATCACTAACAACCCTTACGGTGTATGGATACTCACTGCCGGGCATCATTTTCTTTAATGATCGCATGGCCAGGTTACCATGACCAACTTCCCTGCGGCCAACACCTCTCATCATTTTAACCTCACCTGTAGAAAATGGAGGAAAATTATAATGTAAAATAAACTTGGTATAATCAGATTTGTGGGCACTTTCAACCAATAACTCATCTAAAGGTGTTCCTAAAGTAACCGTTGTAAGTGACTGGGTTTCACCTCTAGTAAATAAGGCTGAACCATGTGGAGTTGGTAAATTATCAATCTCCATTTCA
The DNA here is from genome assembly GCA_947483345.1 of Chitinophagaceae bacterium. Taxonomy (GTDB): domain Bacteria; phylum Bacteroidota; class Bacteroidia; order Chitinophagales; family Chitinophagaceae; genus Ferruginibacter. The sequence continues at coordinate 15,870 of CANKNL010000014.1, forward strand.
AGTTGACGGATATCCTCTGTACCGCGACCATCCAAACGTCTTCTACTATTAAGAACCATATCTCTTACCACATAATATTGTAACTCGCCAGTGTAGTGACCAATCAAGGCCTTGTCTTCATCTGGTAATTCTGTACCTAAAAATTCTACTACTTCCAGATGTAATGCTTTATACGCATCGCTTCTTTCATGCTTTGCAGTTGCAGAAGCAGATATTGCATGCATTTTATCTTTTGCAAATTCAGTAATCTTAGCATTTAGCTCTTCATTACGATATGGCTTTGTGTAATCTCTTTTAGTGTTACTTCCAACAATATCCCTTAATTCTTCCTGTGCTTTAACTTGTAATTGTATAGCAGCATGACCAGCTTCAATAGCTTTGATGAGGTCTTCTTCCTGGCACTCATTACTTTCACCTTCTACCATCATGATGTTCTTATCAGTAGCAGCGATCAAAAATTCAAAATCAGATACTGCCAGTTGGCTACGAGTTGGGTTGATGATCAATTCGCCATTAATTCTTCCTACACGAACTTCAGAGATAATCTCTTGGATGGGAATGTCTGAAACGGCCAATGCAGCCGATGCAGCCAGGCAAGCCAGTGAATCGGGCATCACTTCATCATCAGATGAAATAAGTGATACCAGCACCTGTACTTCGCACAAATAATCTTCTGGAAATAAAGGCCTTAAAGCCCTGTCTATTAATCTTGAAGTAAGTATCTCATAATCATTTAAACGAGCTTCTCTTTTAAAGAAAGAGCCCGGGATACGTCCGGCTGAACTAAATTTTTCCTGATAGTCAACAGAAAGTGGAAAAAATCCCTGCCCCGGTTTGGGTTCTTTATTAGCAACAACTGTAGCCAATAAGATACAATTGCCTAAACGAACGGTAACTGCACCATCTGCCTGACGGGCCATTTTACCGGTTTCGATGGTAACCATACGGCCACCACCAATATCAAACGTAACTGATTTTGGGTTTAATAACGACATAAATTTGATTTATGAATGTAGATATGCAATGAAAGATTTTCTTAAAATTGCAAGCTCTGATGATTAAATACTGTAAAAAGAATAATTCCCAACTTTAAAATGTAGTTGGGAATTAAAATATTTACATAGTTGTAATAGTTTATTTACGTAAACCTAATTTCTCAATTAAAGCTCTGTAACCGGTAAGATCATGTTTGCTTAGGTAAGTGAGTAAACGCTTGCGCTGACCTACCATCATCATTAAGCCTCTTTGCGAAGAGAAGTCTTTTTTGTTGGTCTTCAGGTGGTTTGAAATGTGGTTGATACGCTCTGTTAATAAAGCGATCTGGCCTTCAATTGAGCCTGTGTTGGAAGCTTTTGCTCCAAAACTTGTGAAAATGTCTGCTTTTTTTTCGATTGTTAAATACGGCATCTTTGTTTTTTTAATAACGTCTTTGTTATGTGTCTTTTTTAAATTGGTTGCAAAAGTACATAGAAATATTCATTTTTAAGCGGCATTTTGAGTATTTTTTTTGAATATTGCCATTATTATGAACAACACATTTGCCATAATCGGTTGCGGAAGAATTGCACAACGCCATGCAGAACAAATGGAAAAGCATGGAAAACTGGTTGCCGTTTGTGATATTATTCCTGAAAAAGCGGATGAGCTGGCAGCTATTTATACAGCAAAAGCATACTATTCCATTAGTGAACTGCTAAAACATGAAACTGAAGTAGATATAATTAGTATTTGTACGCCAAACGGATTACATGCATCACATACTATTAAAGCCCTTCAAGCCGGCCATGATGTACTTTGTGAAAAACCATTATGTATTCAGGTTAATGAGGGCAATAAGATGATAGAGGCTGCCGCAGAAGCCGGTAAAAAACTATTTGTGGTGAAGCAAAATCGATACAATCCACCCGTTGTATTTCTAAAAAAACTTATTGCAGAAGGCAAATTGGGGCCCATTTTCAGCTTTCAGATCAATTGCTTTTGGAATAGACCAATTGCTTATTATACTGGATGGAAAGGACTCAAAGATCTGGATGGAGGAACACTTTTCACTCAATTCAGTCATTTTATTGATCTGTTATACTGGCTTTTGGGAGATGTGGTTTCAGTAAAAACTATCTGTAAAAATTTCGCACACCCGGCCATCGAATTTGAGGATACCGGTGTTGTACTTTTCGACATGCAAAGTGGTGCCATCGGGTCATTGAATTATACCGTTAATAGTTTTGAAAAAAACATGGAAGGTTCATTCACTGTTTTTGCACAGAACGGATCTGTAAAAATTGGGGGGCAGTATTTAAATGAATTGGAATATTGCCATGTTTTGGGAGTAGAGGCGCCTGTTTTGCCCAAAGGCAATCCAGCCAATGGGTATGGATTTTACAGTGGTAGTATGAGTAATCATGATAAAGTATATGATCATTTGATGATGGCTTTACAACATGAAGCGCATGAAATGGCCAATGCAACAGATGGCTTGAAAACCGTTGAGATCATTCAAAAAATTTACAACAGCTTGTAAGTGTATTAAAGTTTAGATTTTGAACAAACGCATCTTATTTACAGTAACATCCGATCTCAGCTACGATCAACGTATGAACCGCATCTGCACCTCACTTGCCAATGCGGGCTATACGGTTACCCTGGTTGGCAGAACATTAAGATCCTCTATACCGCTTACAGGTCAACCCTTTAAACAAAAAAGGATCAATTGTTTTTTTGACAAGGGCAAGTTATTTTATGCCGAATATAATATCCGGCTATTTTTTTTCCTGCTCCCGAAAAAAATGGATTGCCTTGTTGCTATAGATCTGGATACCATCCTGCCGGTTTATTTTATCTCCCGGTTAAAAAATAAAAAAAGGGTTTATGACGCCCATGAACTTTTTTGCGAAATGAAAGAAATCGTAACGAGGCCTTCCATTTATAATATATGGAAAAAAATTGAACAGTTTGCAGTACCCAAATTTACGATGGGTTATACTGTCAATCAACCCATTGCTGATGAATTTAAAAAAATGTATGCTGTAAATTTTGAAGTGATCAGAAATATACCATGGCTAAAAACATTAATGCCTTTTGAAAAAAAAGAAAAATTTATTTTATACCAGGGTGCTGTAAATGAGGGAAGGAGTTTTGAAACGTTGATCCCTGCTTTTAAGGATATTGATGGCCGTTTAATCATATGTGGTGATGGCAATTTTTTGCTTCAGGCTAAGCAATTGGTAGCTTTACATCACTTACAGGATAAAATAGTTTTTAAAGGAAAACTTAAACCTGATGAACTCAGCCTTTTTACGCAGCAGGCTTATATCGGTATCACGTTGTTTGAAAACACAGGATTAAGTAACTATCTTTCATTAGGTAACCGTTTTTTTGATTACCTCCATGCGGGTATTCCGCAACTCTGTGTAGATTACCCTGTTTATGCTGCCATCAATCATCAACTGCCCATTGCCCTTTTGGTTACTGATATCAGCGCAACAAATTTGGCCGCTCAATTGAACCATTTACTTACCAATGATGTTTTATACCATGAACTGCAGCAAAACTGTTTATGTGTAAGACAAACATTAAACTGGCAAAATGAAGAAAAAAAATTGATCGCTTTTTATAACCATATTTTTGATTAAACATCTTCATATCGTAACACCTGATGTACCCTGGCCTGCTGACTATGGTGGCGTTATTGATATATTTTACACACTAAAAGCTTTACATGGGCAAGGCGTAAACGTACATCTGCATTGCTTTACGCAGGCACGTACAGGTCAGGAGGAACTGAACAAATATTGTAGCAGTGTAACTTATTATCAACGCCGAAAAAGGAGTCGCAGTTTTTCATTGATTACCCCTTTGATCGTTAACAGCCGGGTTAATGCAGCATTACTATCTAACCTGCAAAAAGATGACTACCCCATTTTGCTGGAAGGCATTCACTGCAGTTATTATGTATACAAAGGGCTTCTTAAGAATAGGAAAATTATTGTAAGACTTTTTAATACAGAGTTTGAATATTATAAACAATTGGCAAAGCTGGAAACCAACCTGTTTAAAAAACTATATTATCTACACGAAAGCAGGCTATTAAAAAAATACGAACAGGCCATAGCTAACAAAGCCCTGATTCTGGCTTTAAGTAAGCAGGATGTACATATGTATCAGCAGTTATTTAATGCGCCCAATGTGTATTACCTGCCCGTTTTTTTACCGTACACTTTGGCTCATGGCAAAGTAGGTAAAGGCAACTATTGCCTTTATCATGGCAATTTAGCTGTTAATGAAAATGAACAGGCGGCCATCTGGTTATTGCAACATGTTTTCAGCAAATTGTCCATCCCTTTTGTAATTGCCGGGAAAAATCCTTCAAAAAAGTTAGAGCAACTGGCACATGTGCATCAGCATACCTGCCTGGTTGCAAACCCTTCTGATACCGACCTGCAGGATATGATTGCTAAAGCACAAGTGCATGTACTTCCCTCATTGAATAATACCGGCATTAAATTAAAATTATTAAATGCGATGTGCAACGGCAGGCATTGTGTAGTAAATAAAGCCGGGGTGGCCGGGTCGGGGCTGGAAGAATTTTGTCATATTGCTGAGGATGCTTTATCATTTCAAGAAAAAATTGAAACCTTATTTACACAACCCTATACTGAGTATGACAACCAGCAACGGCAGACATTACTACAAACCACTTATAATAATGAAGTGAATGCCAGAGAACTGATCACATATCTATGGTAGCATTGTCCCAAACTTTTCCTCTTTCTGTTTTGATGGTACGTGCCGGAAATTTTTTAATCACCATATAATCATGTGTGGCCATAATAATTGTGGTATCATAATCTTTGCAAATTTGAAAGAGCAATGTCATGATCTCATCACTGGTTTCCGGATCAAGGTTTCCGGTAGGCTCGTCGGCCAATATTAATTTGGGCGAATTTAATAATGCCCTGGCAATATCCATGCGCTGTTGTTCGCCCCCACTTAACTCAAATGGCATTTTAAAGCCCTTGGTTTTCAAGCCTACTTTTTCCAATACATCTGCAATTTTTTCATCCATCAGTTTTTCGTCTTTCCAGCCGGTGGCTTTTAACACAAACTTCATATTATCGTTCACATTCCTGTCGGTTAGTAATTGAAAATCCTGGAAAACCACGCCCAGGTTACGACGTAAAAATGGCACCGTCTTCCAGGTTAATGCCTTTAAGTCATGCCCCACAACCCAACCTTCGCCTTCTTTCAACAGCAAATCGCCATACATGGTTTTTAGTAAACTGCTTTTACCGGTGCCCGTTTTTCCTACCAGGTACACAAATTCACCTTTATCTACCGAAATATTTACATCCCCTAAAATAAGGCTGTTACTTTGATAAATATTTACGTTTTTTAATTCAACTATTGATTGAGACATACCCGCTTAATGGTTTTTAGTTTTTGGTTACAAACATTTGTAATTCTGTTCAACATCGTTATAAATCTGCTTAGTTTTTTCTTTTCTTATAGTAAAAAAAAGTGAAACCCGCACTTGTACTGCTTACCAATTGACAACTTTTAGCAAAGAGACATATAAAAATGCTATTTCTGCAAATTTAGTTGTACCTGTTTCAGTTTTTTAAATTAATTTCTTCAATAATTGTTAAAAAATATTTATGAAGCCCCAGGAATGAATCTTTTAATACACAATTTCCTCAGCCTTCAATTTAATCACCAATTCCTTTTTCTCACTATCCTCTACCCTGCCAATAATCTGTGCATCTATCCCAAAACCTTTTGCTGCATCAATCATTATATCAGCATCTGCAGCATCGCAATAAATTTCCAGCCGGCAGCCCATGTTAAACACTTCGTACATTTCTTTATTATTGCTGCCACTGTTTGCTTTAATGATATTGAAGATCTCCGGCGCTTCAAATAAATTGTCTTTTATTATTCTGAAATTACCCGGCAGGTATTTCATGCACTTGGTTTGTCCGCCGCCACTGCAATGGATTACACCGTGTATTTTATCAAAATGATTTTCAAGCAGGCCTTTCATGACCGGAGCATAAGTTCTTGTTGGAGAAAGCAATAGTTGACCGATAGTCGTAAGAAGTTGCTCGTTGCTGGTTGTTCGTTGTTCGGTTGCTGCGGCTTGCTCCTTTTCGGTCAACGAACAACGGTCAACGGTCAACGAACAACGGTCAACGGTCAACTCATCACTCAACCTGTGTTTTCCTATATAAACAACTTCTTCATCCAATCCTGTATTATAACTTTCTTTAAAATTTTCAGCATAAAATTTACTCAGCACATCATGCCGGGCGCTGGTAAGTCCGTTGCTGCCAAGTCCGCTGTTATAGGCGGTTTCGTAAGTTGATTGTCCAAAACTGGCAAAACCAACAATCACATCACCGGCCTTTATTTTATCATTGCTGATGATCTTAGCTTTTGGCCACCTGCTCGTCATGGTGCCGTTTACGGCAATGGTACGTACCACATCGCCCACATCAGCCGTTTCGCCACCGAGGTAATGAATATTTACTCCAAATGTTTTCAGCTGATCAAATAATTCCTGTGAGCCGTTGATTATCTGCTCCAACACCTCTCCAGGTATCAGGTTCTTGTTGCGGTCGATGGTACTATTAAAAATGATATTATCATAGATACCTACGCAAAGCAGGTCATCCAGGTTCATGACTATGGCATCTTGCGCAATACCTTTCCAAACGGAGATATCACCGGTTTCCTTCCAGTACAGATAAGCCAGGATGCTTTTAGTACCGGCACCATCGGCATGCATAATGTTTACAAAAGCATCATCTCCACCCAAAAAATCGGGATATACTTTACAGAATGCATGTGGATAAAGCCCCTGGTCAAGGTTTTTAACTGCGGCATGCACTTCTTCCTTTTGGGCCGATACGCCACGTTTTGAATATAAAGACATTAAAAAGTAAAAATTAAAAAGTAAAAATAAATCTGCTGCAAATTACAAAGCAATTATC
>CANKNL010000015.1 GCA_947483345.1 Chitinophagaceae bacterium
AATCAAAATGGATATACCTCAACCGTTGGTTTTGGTAAAGTTAGTGGCGTTGTTCAATACCGGGGAATTGTAAGTGTAGAAAGTGACAAATATGACCCCAATGATCTGGGATATATACAGAATAATAATTCATTTGAATACAGCGGAAACATCAGCTATAATATGAATAAGCCAACAAGGTATTTTTTAATTCATAATTACAAAGCAAGTTTTAGCAATGTGTATCTGTATAAACCATTTGAATGGGCCAGTTTACAATTAAAAGCGAGTGCATTCTATTTATTTAAAAATTTCTGGGATCTGACCATTAATTTTCAAAGTAGCCCCAGTTGGAATAAAGATTATTTTGTTCATTCAAATGTGTATACCGGGTATTTTCTCAGACGTACACCTTATTATTACCTGGGCATCAATGGCAGCAGCGACAGCCGGAAAAAAATATATTTAAGCTGGAAATTGGGCGCAGCAGAATCTCCTTTACCCAAGGATCCATATTGGAATGGTAGTATAGCATTACGATACAGGGTAAATGATAAATTTCAGTTAAGTGCCAGCATGGATATTGAACAAGACAAAGGAAACTGGGGCTGGGCTTTTAAAACAAATGCAGATGGCTCTCCTGTAATCGTGCGCAGGGATAAAAAAACAAATACCACTATTGTGAGCACACAATATAATTTTACATCAAGAATGAATTTAAATATTCGAATGCGTCATTACTGGTCCATATTGGAAAATACCAATTTTTACAATTTAAATGCTGATGGCTATTGGAGAGACACTACATTTTTCGCAAATGAAAATTTAAATTTCAATACGTTTAATATTGATATGTTCTTTACCTGGGATTTTTTACCGGGTAGCCGGTTAACCGTTGCCTGGAAAAATGCTTTGGGAACAAATGTAAATATTGACCCCTATACCAACATGAGTTATTTTAAAAATTTTGGTAAAGTAGTAGATAACCCACACAGTAATGAAATAACTGTTAAGATTGTTTATTACCTGGATTACCTCAAACTGAAGAAAAAAAATTAAGAACCATTTTTCTTAAAATAATTCTGCAATTTTAGTATTACAAATAATCATAGATTTAACTTTGAATTGACAAGCCATTTTTTTATCTTGTAAAAAAAACAATTATTATGAACCAGGACAATACTACCGATGTTTTAAATTATGATGATCAAACACCTAAATTATCTTCCGGTTTAAATGTACTTACCATTTTAAGTTTTATTGGATGTGCGATACAGCTAATAACATCATGCTGGGGATTTTTCTCTGCTAAAAAATCTTATGATGGCATTGATAAACTTATCGAGCAAATGAATTCAGAGAATATGCCGGGCTGGGTAAAATCATTGATGGGAGACCCGGAAAATATGGTCAGATTGATCACCAAAACTTACGAAAACAGGATCCCCATTCTTTTGTTATCACTGGTAGCCGTGATTCTTTGTTTTTATGGGGTATTACAAATGCGAAAACTTAAAAAGCAAGGGTTTTTATTTTATTTGATCGGGGAATTGTTGCCATTTCTCGCCCAGCTTTTATTTATCGGGGCCTTCGCGTTCTCGGGTATGGTGATGTATTTTGCAATAGCCATGACGTTGTTGTTTATTATTTTGTATGCCATGCAGCGTAAAAATTTAATTTATCCATAATGTAGTAATGAAATAGGAAGGCAGGCTTTTAAGCCTGCCTTTTTTTATTTTAAAGGTTTGTGATGTTTATTTCCAGGCTTTAGAAATACTGCCGTTGAGTATTTTAATTAAATACAAATGTTTGTTTTCAAAATAGTCGGGTACAGCAAATTCATTATTCAGTCTTACCGGCCTGAAGTTATACTCACAAAAAACACGTACTGATTTGTCGTTGAGCTGGCTCATGACATTACCGGGGTTTTTGGTGAGCAGTTTTGTAAATAGATATACCGATTCAAAACCTTTAAAAGCCATATCACCGGGCTTGCCTTTGTATTTCTTATAATAAGCAGCAATTAGTGATTTACTGAAACCATCATTTTTTTCTGTATAAAACGGGGTTGTGAAGTAAATGGGAAAACCTGCTAAATCTTTTTTGTTATACAGGGCCGTAAAATTATCCCAGTTGGGCATGCCAATCAGTGTGATGGGATAGGTTTTATTTAATTCAAAGCAAGCCTTAGCCATATTGCCGGCAAAACCTTCGTCCAGGCTGGCGCCAATGATGATGTTCTTTCGGTTACTGTCTAATTTTAATTTAAGTAAATTGGCGTTTACAGTATTATCAAAATTCAATATTTCAATGGGTAATAATGGCTTGCCGTCCTGTTCATTTATTTGTTTAAAAAAGCCGGCAACCTTATCTTCTTGTGGTCCTTTCTGGCGGCAAAGGTAAATTTTATCAGTGCCATGATTTTGGAGTAAATAACTATAGATGGCTTCACAATGCGACTTAAGGGTAGCATTCATGATCACTAAAAAGGGGTTTTTGGTTATACCCGCCACATTAGGGTAGGTGGCAGAAATAAAAGGTATATTTTTTTGCAATGCAAAGTCGGCAAGCTGCAGGTAGTCCTCATCTTTTACGCTGGCAATAATAAGTTGCAGGCTATCTAATTTTTTAGTACGAATTAGATCTGGTAATTTTTCTGTAAATGATTTGGTATCGTAAATATGCGCATCAATAAAATCATCTCCGGTTTCTAGACTGTCAAGGGCTATTAAAGCACCTTGTACAAAATCAACAGCGGGCATAATAAAACGGGGAATGCTTTGCTGATATCTGAATGTGTTTTTTGTAAAAACGGAATCAAGATAAAGGGGTGCAAAAATACCGATTTTATAAACAGGGCCTTTTTTTAAAGAAACATCTTGGGCATACAGGGTAGCCGAACTAAAAGAGGTAAGCCATAAAAAAAAACCGGTAAAAAGAAACTTGTTCATATAAAAAATTCTAAGTTCTAAAATTCCTATTCCCACTCAATGGTTGCCGGTGGTTTACTACTAATATCATAAACAACTCGGTTTATACCAGGTACATTATTAATGATCTCGTTACTGATATCTGCTAAAAATTCATAAGGCAAATGCGCCCAGTCTGCCGTCATGCCATCAACTGAGGTTACAGCCCTTAATGCAACCGTAAATTCATAAGTTCTTTCATCACCCATTACACCAACACTTTTTACGGGTAATAAGATAGTTCCTGCTTGCCAAATGGTTGCATATAAATTATGTTTTTTTAAACCATTAATATATATCGCATCAGCTTCTTGCAATAACCGTACCTTTTCTTCATTAACTTCTCCTAAAATTCTGATACCTAAACCCGGGCCCGGAAATGGATGCCTGAAAAGCATATCATGTGGGATGCCCAGTTCTAATCCTACACGTCTTACTTCATCTTTAAATAAAGATCTCAGAGGTTCTACTAATCCCAGTTTCATCCGGTCTGGTAATCCGCCAACATTGTGATGAGATTTAATAGTAGCTGATGGGCCATGTACAGAAAGTGATTCAATCACATCGGGGTAAATGGTTCCCTGCCCTAATAATTCCACACCTTCTATCAGAAGAGCTTCTTCCTCAAAAATTTCAATAAATCCACCACCAATGGCTTTTCTTTTTTCTTCGGGATCTGTTTTACCCGCCAGTTTTTTATAAAAATGGTTTCTGGCATTAATGCCTTTTACATGTAAACCCAGCTTGTTATAAATTTCAAGAACTTCTTCAAATTCATGTTTACGTAAAACCCCATTATCAACAAAAATGCCATACAGGTTTTTGCCAATGGCTTTATGTATCAATGTGGCAGCAACAGTGCTGTCAACACCGCCACTTAAGCCCATAATTACTTTTTTATTGCCAATTTGTTTTTTAAGCGCTGCAACGGTATCGGTAATAAAATGTGCCGGTGTCCAGTCCTGGCTACAGTTACAGATATGTACCAAAAAGTTTTTAATAATGGTTTTGCCTTCGGCAGAATGGTAAACCTCGGGGTGAAACTGTAAGCCATAAAGGGGTTGTCCGTTGTCTGTTGTTCGTTTGAAAGCAGCAACTGGTATACTTTCTGTTGTACCCAGCAATTCAAATCCTGCAGGCAATTCTTTGATCGTATCGCTGTGGCTCATCCAAACCTGTGAGGTTACAGAAATATCTTGTAAAAGGGCATCTGCTTTCACAACATTAAAAATGGCACGGCCGTATTCTCTTTTATCACTCTTTTCAACCCTGCCGCCAAATAATTTAGCCGTTAATTGGGCCCCATAGCAAATGCCCAAAACGGGCACTTTGGTGATCATGGCTTTTACATCAACCAATAAGGCGTTTTCTTCATTAACTGAAAAAGGGGAACCACCCAGTATAATACCTTTTAGGCCGGGTTCATAAATGATTTCTTTATTAAAGGGGATTATTTCGCAATACACATTTGCTTCACGTACAGTTCTGGCAATAAGTTGTGTGTATTGAGAGCCAAAATCAAGGATAAGTATTTTTTCTGTCATAGCGTTGCGAAGGTAAATAAATACTGGCTGTTATTTGTTGTTAAAGGCAGACTATAACATTAAGTTTTTTTATATTTACAAAAATTAAAGAAGATGAAACAGTTAGTATACTTATTATTTACACTGGTTACGATCGCTTCATGTCGTTTTACAACAGGTAGTGGACATATCATTAGCGAGACCCGCAAGGTTGGTCATTTTGATGGGATTATGGTTGGCGGAAGTTTTGACGTAGAGGTTAAAATTGGCCCGGTGACTTCTGTTGTTGTAGAAGCAGATGATAATATTATGAAATATATTGAAACAACAACAACTGGAAATACTTTAAAAATACGTACTGAAGACCTCAATAATTATTCGGATGTACACATGAAAGTAGTTGTTACAACGCCATCTATAAATAATATAAAGGCCTCAGCATCGGCAGTTGTCTTTGTTCAGGATATATTAACCAGTAATGATAAGTTATCATTTCGGGCATCCAGTTCAAGCAGTATTATCGCCGAAGTAAATGCACCTGACATTGAAACCGATGTTAGCAGCAGTGCAACTGTAACCCTTAAAGGGAGAACAAAAACATTTACAGCGGAGGCTTCAAGCAGTGCTGATATTAATGCTTTTGACCTATTAAGTGAAAACACAATTGCCAAAGTAAGTAGCAGTGCCACCATTGAAGTATTTGCCAGTGTTAGTTTAAATGCCAGGGCGAGCAGTAGTGGTTCGATAGCGTATAAAGGTGCGGCTACTGTCAATAAATCAACAAACAGCAGCGGCTCAGTTGAAAAAAGAGACTAAAGAATTACATATGAATATAATCTGCAACTCATGCAGGTCTAAATCAGCTTAAAAAGTATTTATAAAAAAACTTTAAGCTTTCTTTTGCTAATTACTTCCCAATCCTTACCTTTGCACTCCAAATTAAAAAACGGATTTTAAAAGTTCTTTTTATATGTCACAGAGAATCAGAATAAAATTGCAGTCTTACGACCATAACCTGGTTGATAAATCAGCAGAAAAGATCGTAAAAACTGTACGTAGTACGGGCGCAGTAGTAACAGGACCAATTCCTTTACCTACGCACAAAAAAATATTTACCGTGTTGCGTTCTCCTCACGTAAATAAAAAAGCCCGTGAGCAGTTTCAGCTGTGTACGCACAAGCGGTTATTAGACATTTACACCAGCAGCAGCCGTACGGTAGATGCTTTAAGTAAGTTAGACTTACCAAGTGGTGTTGATGTTGAGATCAAAGCCTAATGAACTTTCTCCATCGAGGTGGAGGAAAGCAGCAGGTAAGTTCTTAAAAGAAAAAAAATAATGAACATCCATCTAATTTCTAAATACTAAGTACTAAGTACTGAGTACTAAGACAAGAGCGCTGGGTATAAACAAGATACAATGAAAAGTATTATTGGTAAGAAAATCGGCATGACGAGTATCTTCGATGCAAGTGGCAAGCAAACTGCTGTTACTATTATTGAAGCCGGCCCATGCGTGGTTACACAAAAGAAAACCGTTGAAACAGACGGCTACAATGCACTCCAGATAGCATTTGGTGATAAAAAAGAAAAGCACTCCGTAAAAGCTGAGATCAATCACTTTGCCAAAGCGCAAACCTCTCCTAAAAAATTCGTTCAGGAAATCCGCGATAGCGAAATAGATAAGAATGTTGGTGAAACATTTACAGTAGACATATTTGCCGAAGGTGATGATGTTGAAGTGATTGGTACAACCAAGGGTAAGGGTTTTCAGGGTGTTGTGAAACGCCATGGTTTTAAAGGTGTTGGTGGTCAGTCTCATGGACAGCATGACAGGTCAAGAGCTCCGGGTTCTATCGGAAACTCTTCAGATGCCAGCCGTGTATTTAAAGGTATGCGTATGGGTGGTCGTATGGGGCAGGACAGAGTGACCATGAAAGGATTAAAAGTGGTTAAAATTTTCGCTGAAAAGAATTATATATTAGTTAGTGGTTCAGTTCCGGGCCATAACGGTTCAATTGTTTTAATTCAAAAATAAACAACCGGCCGCTGGCCAATAAAAATAAGTACAATGCAAGTAGATGTTTTAAATATAGAAGGAAAGCAAACCGGCAGAACGGTTGAATTACCGGAAGAAATTTTCGGTATTGAACCCAATGACCATGTTATTTATCTGGCTGTAAAGCAGTACCAGGGCGCTCAGCGTCAGGGATCGCACAAAGTAAAAACCAGAGCAGAAGTAAAAGGGTCTTCTAAAAAATTGCACAAACAAAAAGGAACCGGTGGAGCCCGTAAAGGTAATCTGCGTAATCCATTGTATAAAGGTGGTGGTACTGTTTTTGGACCCAAGCCACACAAGTACGACATTAAATTAAACCGTAAGGTTAAGGATTTGGCCAAGATGGGTGCTTTGGCTTATAAAGCAAAAGAAAATGCGATCATGGTTTTAGAAGACGTGACCATGGATACGCCAAAGACATCAACTTTTACCGGTATTTTAAAGAACCTGAACATAGCCGGAAAAAGAACATTATTTGTGATACCTGAATATAATGACAACCTGTATTTAAGCTTACGTAATGTGCCCTCTGTAAGTGGTACTTTATTAAGTGATTTAAATACTTACGATATATTGAATGCAAATGTTTTGGTTTTAACCGAAAGTGCTGCAAAGATATTTAGTGAAGAAAGCATTGAAGCTTAATTAAGAAACTAATAAATTAAAAGACGAATGAAACTGTCTGATGTATTATTAAAGCCGATTTTATCTGAAAAAGCTAACAAGCAAACAGAAAAAATGAACCGTTACTCTTTTGTAGTGGATAAGAAGGCTAATAAGTTGGAGATAAAAAAAGCAATAGAAAGTTTTTATGGTGTTACTGTAGATAGTGTAAATACCATTGTTGTTCCTTCTAAAGCAAAATCAAAGTACACTAAAGCCGGATACATAGTGGGCCGTAAGCCTTCTAAAAAGAAAGCAATTGTAACCATTGCAAAAGGCGAATCCATTGATTTGTACGGCAGCGGAATCTAAAATAACTAATGAATGGTGGTCAGCACCGCAAAGTTTTGACAAATAAAAGAATTTAAAATGGCACTTAGAAAATACAAACCAACAACAGCAGGTACCAGATGGAGAATTGGTAATGCTTACGAAGAGATCACTACAAATGTTCCGGAAAAGTCTTTGCTTGAAAAGCAAAAGAATACAGCCGGTCGTAATGCTCAAGGTAGAAGATCAATGCGTTATATGGGTGGTGGAAATAAAACCATGTATCGTATTATTGATTTTAAAAGAAGTAAGAAAGATATTCCTGCTACTGTTAAAACCATAGAGTATGATCCAAACCGTACGGCTTTCATTGCATTGTTAAACTATGCTGATGGAGAAAAGCGTTACATCATTGCTCCTCAGGGATTACAGGTTGGACAAACCGTGATAAGCGGCGATGCCGTTGCACCGGAATTGGGAAATGCACTGATGTTTAAGAACATGCCTTTAGGTACCAATGTACATAACATTGAAATGCAGCCGGGCCAGGGTGGAATACTTGTGCGCAGTGCGGGAACGTCGGCTCAGTTAAGTAATAAAGAAGAGAAGTACGCGATATTAAAAATGCCAAGTGGTGAGTTAAGAAAAGTGTTGATCAAGTGTTATGCAACCGTTGGTGTTGTAAGCAACAGCGATCACAGTTTAGAGAGCATGGGTAAAGCAGGCCGTAACCGTTGGAAAGGTATTCGTCCACGTACAAGAGCCGTAGCGATGAATCCGGTTGATCACCCGATGGGTGGTGGTGAAGGTAGAGCAAGTGGTGGTCACCCACGTAGCCGTAAAGGTAAGTATGCAAAAGGGCAGATTACCCGTACCAAAGGCAAAGGATCAAGCAAATTGATTATAACTAGAAGAAACGGTAAGAAGTTACCTAACTAAGAAATATATAAATCAGCAAATAGGCAAAACTGCTGATTGATAAAGTTAAAATGGTTTCACTGCCGGTGAAGCAAATAAACAAAATTTAAAATCGGTGTGTTGAATTTGCACATTTGCAAATTTGCACATTAGCAAATTAAAAAAAATGGCTCGTTCGTTAAAAAAAGGTCCTTATGTAGAAGCTAAGCTGGATGCTAAAGTGGCTGCAATGATTGAAGGAAAAAGCAAAAAAGGTGTTATTAAAACCTGGAGTAGGAGAAGTACAATTACGCCGGATTTTGTTGGACAAACTTTTGCGGTTCATAACGGAAACAAATTCATTCCGGTTTATGTAACAGAATTTATGGTAGGACATAAGTTAGGTGAATTTGCACCAACACGTAATTTCAGAGGACACTCAAGTAAAAAGATATCTTAAAACGTTGATCGTTGTTCGTTGACCGTTGACAAACGGCCAACGAACAACAACCAACCAACAACTTAATAAAAAATGGAAGCAGTAGCAAAATTGAACAATTACCCTACGTCACCCCGCAAAATGCGTTTGCTGGTTGATTTGATACGTGGTATGGAGGTTGAAAAGGCATTAGCCGTTTTAGAACATAATCCTAAACACCCGGCTGTTCCTTTACGTAAGCTGGTATTATCTGCCATCAACAACTGGAAACAGAAGAATGAGGCAGGTGACGAAAGTACACTGGTAGTTAAAACAATTATGGTTGATGCTGCAAGGGTTATCAAGCGTATGCGTCCGGCTCCACAGGGTCGTGGATACAGGGTTCGCAAACGTAGTAACCACGTAACCGTTGTTGTAGATCAAAAAGCAATTAAAAATTAATAATAAAAAGAATTAACCAATAACATGGGTCAAAAAACAAATCCGATAGGCTTAAGATTAGGAATCATCCGTGGATGGGACAGTAACTGGTTTGCAAGCAAAACGGAATATCCAAAAAAGCTGATCGAAGATAATAAGATCAGAAATTATCTGAATGCCCGTATCAACAAGGGTGGTATCTCTAAAATCGTTATTGAGCGTACGCTTAATAAATTGATAGTGACCATTCACACGTCAAAGCCAGGTATAATCATTGGTAAAGGCGGTGGAGAAGTTGACAGAATCAAAGAAGAGTTGAAAAAATTGTGTGGTAAAGAAGATGTGCAGATCAATATTCTGGAGATTCGACGCCCGGAGTTGGATGCTAATATTGTAGCCGATACAATTGCCCGTCAGTTGGAAAATCGGATCAACTATAAAAGAGCTATTAAAATGTCTATTGCTTCTGCATTACGTATGGGTGCCGAAGGTATAAAAGTAAAGGTTGGCGGTCGTTTGGGTGGTGCAGAGATTGCACGTAGTGAAGAGATCAAGCAGGGGCGTACACCATTACATACATTACGTATGGATATTGATTACGCGAATGTGTTTGCATTAACTGTTTATGGTAAAATAGGCATCAAGGTTTGGATTTGTAAGGGAGAGGTTTTAGGTAAGCGTGATTTAAATCCGAATGTTGTTGCAGGTGGGGGTAAAGAAATTGGGGAAAACAGACCAGGCGGTTTTGATAGAAGAGATGACAGACGCGGCGGCGGTGGTGGCGGTGGAGACAGAAGAGGCGGTGGCGGCGGTGGTAATCGCAGCGGTGGCGGCGGTGGCGGAAGAAGATAAAATAAAATGCGCTGAGGAGTTAATTAGTGGATGTGCTAATTACTTGAGTGCATAAGTTTTGACATAATAAAGCGTGTTCAATTTGAATAAATTAACACATTATCGAATTAGCAAATTAAATTAAGATGTTATCACCAAAAAGAAGTAAACACAGAAAATCACAGAAAGGAAGAATGAAAGGCGATACCAAACGTGGTGCTACCCTTGCTTTTGGAACTTTTGGATTAAAAGCATTGGATAGTGTTTGGATGTCAAGCCGGCAGATTGAAAGTGCTCGTCAGGCATTGACGCGTCATATGAAACGTGAAGGAAATGTGTGGATCAGAATTTTCCCCGATAAACCGGTTACTGCAAAGCCAGCCGAAGTTAGGATGGGTAAAGGTAAAGGTAACCCAGAAGGTTGGGCAGCTATTGTACAGCCAGGCAGAATTTTATTTGAATGTGATGGCGTATCAGAACAGGTTGCTAAAGAAGCTTTTGCTTTAGCTGCACAAAAACTACCCATTCAAACCAAGTTTGTAGTTCGTTATGATTACAAAGCATAAAATTGATTAAAGACATTATCAAAAAGAATAGTCATGTTAAAGAAAGTAGATTTTTTAAATAGCCTGAAAGGATTAAATGAGGCTGATTTGAAAGCCAAGATCAGTGAAGATGAATTGCGGATGAAGAAGCTTTCATTTGCCCATGCCATTTCTCCGTTGGAGAATCCGCAAAGCATTCGCTCATTAAGAAGAGATATCGCCAGGTTAAAAACGGCATTAAAAAAAGTACAAGCAGGATTTTAAGTAATCCATAAAAAAGTAACTAAAGTGGAAAGAAATTTAAGAAAAACAAAATTAGGAGTGGTCTCCAGCAATAAAATGGATAAGACCATAACCGTAAGTGTAGAACGTAAAGTAAAGCATCCGCTTTATGGTAAGTTCGTTAAAAAATCAACCAAGTTTCATGCACATGATGAAAAAAATGAGTGTAGCATTGGTGATACGGTAAAGATCATGGAATCAAGGCCTTTAAGTAAAACAAAGCGCTGGAGATTGGTTGAAGTGGTAGAAAAAGTGAAATAAGAATAGTACTAAGTATAAAGTACTTAGTATTGAGATTGCAGCTTTAAAAAATTGAGAACATCTAAGTACTAAGTACTCAATACTCGGTACTAAAAACTAAATAAAATGATACAGCAAGAAAGCAGATTAAATGTAGCGGATAATAGTGGTGCAAAAGAAGTACTGTGTATTCGTGTACTTGGCAATAGTGGCCAGGACTATGCAAGAATCGGAGATAAAATAGTTGTTACTGTAAAAGATGCCATGCCTGCCGGTGGTATTAAAAAAGGAACGGTTAGTAAAGCTGTTATTGTTAGAACCAAGAACAAATTGCGTCGTAAAGATGGTTCTTATATCCGTTTTGATGATAACGCCGTTGTATTATTAAATGCGTCTGACGAGCCAAGGGGTACCCGTATTTTTGGACCAGTGGCCCGTGAGTTGAGAGATAAAGGATATATGAAGATTATTTCACTGGCTCCTGAAGTTCTATAATTAAAAATAAAAAGTAAAAAATAAAAAGTAAAAAATAGAAGGCAAGAGCATTAATTAGATTTTGACTTTTGGTTTTTGACTTTGCAAAGCAACATAAAATGAGTACAAGATTTAAACCCAAATTCAACATTAAAAAAGGCGACTCGGTAGTGGTAATTACCGGTGAAGATAAGGATCTGAAGAAGCCCCGTAAAGTGTTGGAAATTATTTCAGAAAAAAACCGCGTATTGGTGGAAGGTGTGAACATCGTGACCAAACATACCAAGCCAACATCGCAAAATACCAAAGGTGGTATTGTAAAAATTGAAGCACCTATTGCGATCAGTAATGTGATGCTTTGGGATGCGAAGGCGGGTGCAGCCACTAAAGTTAAACGCACAAGAGAAAATGGTAAACTAGTAAGAATCGCTAAAAAATCAGGGGAGGTAATCAAATAATGAGCACAACAACAAACACTCCAAGGTTAGCAGATAAGTACAAACAAGAAGTTGTACCTGCTTTAATGAAAAAATTCAGTTATAAAACTGTTATGCAGGCGCCTAAATTAACCAAGATTTGTTTAAATCGCGGTGTAAACGGGGCTGTAACAGATAAAAAACTGATCGACATCGCCATTGATGAGTTATCAAACATAACCGGTCAAAAAGCGGTGGCAACTAATTCTAAAAAAGACATTTCAAACTTCAAGTTGCGTAAGGATATGCCCATTGGTGCAAGAGTTACACTGCGTGGCGTAAAAATGTATGAATTTTTAGACAGGTTGGTTTCTGTATCATTACCACGTGTAAGAGATTTTAAAGGTATTAACGATAAGTCGTTTGATGGCCGTGGAAACTACACGTTGGGCGTTACAGAGCAGATCATTTTTCCTGAAATTGATATTGATAAAGTAAATAAAATTACCGGTTTGGATATCACTTTTGTAACAACAGCCAGCACCAACGAAGAAGCATTTGAATTGCTGAAAGAGTTGGGAATGCCTTTTAAAAACGTAAAGAAGTAAAAGGCGTATTGCGTACTTCGTAGTAAGTACAGAGATACCCCAAAAAATTGTATAAATTATAAGTACTGGATACTTAATACTAAATAAAAATTATGGCAAAAAAATCAATTGAAGCCAGGCAACGCAAGCGTGAAGTTATGGTTGCAAAGTATGCGGATAAAAGGGCGGCTTTAAAAGCAGCCGGGGATTATGCAGCTTTGGATCTATTACCAAAAAATGCATCACCGGTTCGTTTAAAAAACCGTTGTCAGCTTACGGGGCGCCCAAGAGGATATATGAGACATTTTGGATTATCCAGAAATATGTTTCGTGATATGGCATTGCAGGGTAAAATTCCGGGCATAACAAAAGCCAGCTGGTAAATCTTAGTACTTAGTACTGAGTACTAAGACGGGATATCGCATTGTAAAAAAATTATTTAATCAATTAACTGAAATAACAATGGTTACTGATCCAATTGCAGATTATTTAACAAGAATTCGTAACGCACAGATGGCTAATCACCGTATTGTAGAAATACCTGCAAGCAACCTGAAAAAGCGCATCACCGAAATTCTATATGATAAAGGATACATCTTGAAATATAAATTTGAAGATGATAATAAGCAAGGCTTAATCAAAATTGCGTTAAAATACGATGCCACAACTAAATTACCTGTAATACAGAGTTTAGAAAGGGTGAGTCGTCCTGGATTACGTACCTATGCTAAACCAGATGAGTTCAAGCGTGTAAAAAATGGCTTGGGTGTGGCTATTGTTTCAACATCAAAAGGTGTGATGACAGATAAAGAAGCCAAAGCACAAAATGTAGGTGGAGAAGTTCTTTGTAACATTTACTAAGAAAGTATTTAGTACAAAGTATTCAGTACAAAGACTGAATGACTTTAAATACTAAATATTCGATACAGAATACTAAAATGATTTGAATATTAAGCCTACGTCGTGGCTGAACACAATCTAATAATAATAAAATAAAAAATCGACAATGAGCAGAATAGGAAAAAAACCAATTGAAGTACCGGCTGGCGTAACGATTACCGTTAGTGCTGATAATGTAGTTACCGTAAAAGGACCAAAAGGTGAATTAAAGGAAACTTTAGACAGGGATATGAAGATTGAAATTAAGGATGGCTTTGCAAATATAACCCGTCCAACTGATCAGATCCGTCATCGTGCTATGCATGGTTTATACCGTTCATTGGTAGGTAATATGGTAAAAGGAGTTACCGAAGGGTACACTAAAAAATTGGAATTGGTGGGTGTGGGTTTTAAAGCTTCTGCACAGGGTAATCTTTTAGACATGGCTTTGGGATATTCTCATAATATCATTTTTGAAATTCCGAAAGAATTAACTGTGGTTACGTCGCAGGAAAAAGGACAAAATCCAATGATCAGTTTTGAGAGTATCGACAAGCAATTGATAGGACAGGTTTGTGCTAAGATCAGAAGCTTACGTAAGCCAGAACCATACAAGGGTAAGGGTGTTAAGTTTGCTGGTGAGGTGTTAAGAAGAAAAGCAGGTAAATCTGCAGGTAAATAAGAACGTTAATTAGATAATCCGTATACAGAATTAGCAGGAACGGATTAACAACAAACGCTCTGGCAGAATCAGAGCAATAAAATAAACAGTTATGAATTCAAAAAGTAGCGCAAGGTTAAAAATTAAATACCGTATCCGTAAAAAGATCAGCGGTGCTGCAGCAAAACCAAGGTTAAGTGTATTTAGAAGCAACAGTGATATCTATGCTCAGTTAATTGATGATAACAATGGTGTAACATTAGCTGCTGCATCATCAAGACAAAAAGATATTCAGGCTCAAACCGCACCTAAAATTGAAAAAAGTAAATTAGTGGGTGCTGCAATTGCAATTAAAGCGAAAGAACTTGGTATCTCTACGGTTGTTTTTGATCGTGGTGGTTATATTTATCACGGCCGTGTAAAAGCGGTTGCTGAAGGTGCCAGGGAAGGTGGTCTGGTATTTTAGATTATTGATTGCCCATTGCAGATTTTATTCTGTAAATGCAAATAAAATCTAAAATCTAAAAAAATTAAATCTAAAATAATTATTGATGTCAAATTTAATATTAAACAAAGTAAAAGCTGGTGACCTGGAATTGAAAGATAAGGTTGTTGCCATTAACCGTGTAGTAAAAACAACCAAGGGTGGTCGTGCCTTTAGTTTTTCTGCTTTAGTTGTTGTAGGTAATGAAGCCGGAGTAGTTGGCCATGGTATGGGAAAGGCTAAAGAAGTACAGGAAGCCATTACTAAAGGTATTGAAGATGCAAAAAAGAATTTGATAAAAATCCCTTTAATGCATGGTACCATACCGCATGACCAGTTGGCTAAAGAGGGTGCAGCTAAAGTGTACATCAAGCCTGCCGCACATGGTACAGGAGTGATTGCAGGAGGTAGTATGAGAGCCGTGTTGGAGGCTGCTGGCATTACTGACGTACTGGCAAAAAACCTGGGTTCTGCTAATCCGCATAATGTGGTAAAAGCAACTTTTAAAGCATTGGCTACATTACGTGAACCCATAGCTGTAGCAAAAACCAGGGGCATCTCATTAAAGAAAGTATTTAACGGATAAACGCAGTACTAAGTACTAAGTACTGAGTACTTAGAAAAAGTGCCTTAAAATAGATAAAAATGGCAAAGATAAAAGTAACACAGGTTAAAAGTGTAATAGATCGTTCGGAGCGCCAGAAAAGAACAATGGTGGCTTTGGGATTAAAGAAAATGAATGCCTCTGTTGAAGTGGAAGCAACACCTCAAATATTAGGTATGGTTACAAAGGTAAACCACCTGGTTAAAGTTGAAGAGCTTTAAAAGCGTTAATCGGCTATCCGTATAAACGTATTGTGAATTTATAAACAGACGGATTAACCAATTAACGGATTAACGGATTAACAAATTAACCAATTAACGGATTAACAAATAAAACAAGCGAGGGGTGATTCCCCGTAAGTACAAAATCGAAAAATAATATGAAATTACACACACTAAAGCCTGCAAAAGGGGCAACACACAAGGAAAAAAGAATTGGCCGTGGTGAGGCAAGTGGTAAAGGCGGTACTTCTACCAAAGGTAATAAAGGCGGACAAAGTCGTGCGGGTTACAAGAGTAAAAAAGCCCATGAAGGCGGACAGATGCCAATTCAGCGCCGTATTCCTAAGCGTGGTTTTAAAAATAACAACCGTATTGAATTTAAAGTATTGAACCTGGGCCAGATTGATACGTTAGCAGAAAAATACAGCATAACAGAATTCAACCTGCAAAATTTATATATCAACGGCTTAATAAGCCAGTTTGATAGTGTAAAGGTTTTGGGTAATGGCGAACTGAAGGGCAAATTCACTTTTAAAGTGAATGCGGCCAGTGAAAAAGCAAAAGCAGCTATTGAAGCAGCCGGAGGTTCTATCGAGATAATAAAATAATTTCACGATATTTGCCCGACCCACGCTTAGCGGGGTCATTTTTTAATTTAGCGCAAATCACTTAAATCGTTTAAATTCTGTGAAGAAATTCATTACAACACTTAAGAATATCTGGAGCATAGAGGAACTACGCAATAAGATCATGTTTACCTTAATACTGATCTTTATTTATCGTATTGGTTCTTTTATTGTTTTACCGGGTATCGATCCCAATAAATTAGCAACCCTTACCTCGAGTACGCAATCAGGAATGCTGGGCTTACTCGATACTTTTGTAGGCGGTGCTTTTTCAAAAGCTTCCATTTTTGCATTAGGAATCATGCCCTATATCTCGGCATCTATTTTTATGCAGTTAATGACTATCCTGGTGCCTCAAATGGCTAAAATTCAAAAGGAAGGCGAAAGCGGCAGGAAAAAAATTAATCAATGGACACGCTATCTAACTGTTATTGTTACTGCTTTTCAGGCAGCAGCCTATATCGGGTATTTAAAAAGTCCGGGAAATGTAGAAGCCATTATTCCTGCATTTAGCAGTTACTTCTGGGTATCTACTGTTGTTATTCTAACCGTAGGAACTTTGTTTGTGATGTGGTTGGGCGAAAAAATTACTGATAAAGGTTTGGGAAATGGAACATCTATCATCATCATGGTTGGTATCCTTGCCCGTTTACCTCAATCATTTATACAGGAGTGGGAAGCCAGAATTACAAGGGGAGCAGGTGGTATTTTAATGATGTTGATTGAAATCGTATTCCTTATTGCAGTTATATTGGGCGTAATTTTATTGGTACAGGGTACCCGAAAAGTGCCTGTTAATTATGCAAAACAAATTGTGGGTAACCGGCAATTTGGCGGAGCCAGAAATTTTTTGCCTTTAAAAGTCAATGCATCTGGGGTTATGCCGATCATCTTTGCACAGGCCATTTTGTTTTTACCTACTTTATTTTCATTTGGTGGTACAGCTGCCTGGACAAAATATTTTACTGATCATACAAACATCGGATACATGATTGTATATTCAGTAGCCGTTATTGCATTTACTTTCTTATACACAGCATTGATCTTTAATCCAAAGCAAATGGCTGATGAATTGAAACGCAATAATGGTTTTATTCCAGGGGTTAAACCCGGACAGCCAACTGCAGATTACATTGGAACTATTATGGACAGGATAACATTACCCGGTGCAGTTTTATTAGCATTTGTTGGTATTCTTCCTGGCATCATTCAATTAATAATGGGCATGCAGCAAGGATTTGCTACTTTCTTTGGCGGCACCTCTCTTTTGATTATGGTAGCCGTTATTTTAGATACCTTACAACAAATAGAAACACAGTTATTGATGCGTCAATATGATGGATTAATGAGCAGTGGAAGAATTCAGGGAAGGCAGCAGGTTGCAGCAGGTTTATAAATAATGAACCCCTATCGGGGACTTAAAATAAAAATAGTTAAGCCCCGACTCAATAAGTCGGGGCTTTTATTTAAATAGTACATGTTTAGCAACGTGCAACCCCCAAAAAACGCTTAAAAAATCGGGCACGTTAGCCGGTATTTAGAAAGACAAAGCACCCGCATATGATTCATTACAAAAGCAAGGCCGAAATTGAACTGATGAGAGAAAGCTGTTTACTGGTAAGTGACACGCTTGCTTTGGTTGCTGCTTGTATTAAACCAGGTGTTTCAACTTTACATCTGGATAAAATGGCAGAAGAATTCATCAGAGATCATAACGCTTCTGCCTCATTCAAGGGTTATCACGGATTTCCATTTGCCTGCTGTATCTCTGTAAATGATGCTGTGGTTCATGGATTTCCAACCGCAGCAGAATTGGTAAGCGGGGACGTTGTGTCTGTAGATGTGGGTGTTTTTAAAAATGGTTTTCATGGAGACAGTGCCTATACATTTGCCGTTGGAGAAATAGCTGAAGAGATCAAGGCTTTAATGCGGGTTACAAAGGAATCCTTATACAAAGGCATTGACAAAGCAATCATTGGTAACCGCGTTGGCGATATTGCCTATGCTATACAGGACTACACAGAAAAACAACATGGTTATGGCGTAGTAAGAGATCTGGTTGGCCATGGCCTTGGGCGCAGTTTACATGAAGAACCGCAGGTGCCTAACTTTGGAAAAAGGGGTACCGGTGCAAAATTAAGAGAGGGATTGGTAATTGCCATTGAGCCTATGATCAATCTGGGTACAAAGGATGTTTTTCATGATAAAGATGGCTGGACAATTCGTACTGCAGATGGAAAACCATCGGCACATTACGAACATGATATTTGTATTCAAAAAGGGAAGGCAGATATTTTATCTTCCTTTACAACCATTGAAGCAGCCGAAAAAGCGAACAACGAACTTTGTTCTGATTATTAATTTTAATTTTCTCACACCAATTATTTCCTTTGCTTTATTAAGCAAGCAGGCAACCTGCCGATAACTTGCTTTTATTATTTACTTTTGATCATAAGATTTTAAGCTGATGCATAAAAAACGATTGATCGTTATAGGAGGGGGGGCTGCCGGTTTTTTTTGTGCCGTTAATGCAGCCCGGTTAAACCCTTTATTAGAGGTGGTTATACTTGAAAAATCAAATACACTTTTAAGCAAAGTAAAGGTAAGTGGAGGTGGCAGGTGCAATGTAACCCATGCCTGTTTTAGCATTGCAGAAATGATTAAAAAATATCCGCGCGGATCTGCTTTTGTTAAAAAAACAAGTCATCATTTTTTTACAACAGATACGATTAATTGGTTTAAAGAAAGGGATGTGGTTTTAAAAACTGAAGCAGATGGCAGAATGTTCCCGGTTACCAACAGTTCACAAACCATTATCGACTGCTTAGTTAAAGAGGCCATCAAATATAATGTAGGCATCAGAATGCGTAAAGAAGTAAAGCTGTTGAAGGTGAATTGCGAGGGACTTTTAGCAGACAATAAATTTGAACTTCAGCTTTCGGATAATACCATTTTGCTGGCTGATTATGTTTGTTTGGCAAGTGGCGGTTATCCAAAAATTGTACAGTACGATTGGCTTAAAAATTCGGAACACAGTATTGAAAATCCGGTGCCTTCACTATTTACTTTTAATATGCCGGGTAATGCCATTACGGCATTAATGGGTGTTTCTGTAGAACATGTTTCTGTTAAAATTGTTGGCTCAAAGCTGTCGGCAGAAGGCCCTTTGTTAATCACACATTGGGGTATGAGCGGGCCGGCCGTTTTAAAGCTTTCTGCATGGGGTGCCAGGGAATTGGCGTTAAGTAATTACGATTTTTCAATACTGGTAAATTGGGTACCTCAGTTTAATGAAAATAGTTTACGTGAAAAATTTCAAACCCTTCGGTTCGAACTGGCCACTCAAAAAATGGTTAACCGAAACCCCTTTTTATTACCCAACCGTTTATGGGACTACCTCATAATCAGGTCAGGTATTCAGTTGAATTTGCGCTGGGCCGATCTGCCTGCCAAAGAACAAAATGTGTTGATCAAAAATTTATGTGCCGATGCCTATGCCATAAAAGGTAAAACCATATTTAAGGAAGAGTTTGTAACTGCAGGGGGTGTTCAATTAAATGAAATTGATTTTAATACTATGCAAAGCAAAAAGCATCCGGGTCTATTTTTTGCTGGTGAAATCATTAATGTGGATGGTATTACCGGTGGTTATAATTTTCAAAATGCCTGGACAACAGGGTGGATTTCGGCAAAAGCTATCAGTTTATTGGTTTAAAATTAATTAAAGGTTTAACGGGGTAGAAGGGTATAAGATCGATTAAACCGCTTAGTCCCCTGATTTCACATAATCTTCACGTCTGCATTTCTTTGCAAACTCCATTTCAGTTACTTTTGCCTCTACTAAAGAGGAATGAAAAAAATAGACCGCTACATACTATTAAAATATCTGACTACATTTTTCTTTTGTTTGATATTATTTACTGCCATAGTAGTGGTTGTGGATATCAGCGAAAAAACAGACAATTTTGTAAAATCAAAATTGCCGGCATTACAAATCATCACGGATTATTATTTTGGCTTTATACCCCGTATTGACGCCATGTTGTTTCCGCTCTTTGTATTTATTTCTGTTATTTTTTTTACGAGTAAGATGGCCGGCCGGTCAGAAATAATTGCCATCCTCAGCAGTGGTGTAAGTTATCGCAGATTTTTATTGCCTTATCTGATAGGCGGCATTTTCTTATCTGCCATTTTATGGATGGGGTACCAATATGTAGTGCCAAAAGCCAATCTTAAATGGGGTAATTTTGAAGCCAAATATATTGATGGCCCAACCGCCAATGAAACTAATAACTCTAATTATAAACAACGGCTTTATTTTAAAACAGATTCCAATACCTATGTTGGTATCAGGGGTTATGATACCATTTCAAAAACGGGTAATGGGTTTTTTGTACAACGGTTCTTAAAAAATAAATTGGTTTATAATTTACGGGCCGATCAGTTTAGCTGGGATACAGCCAGGAGCAAATGGAAATTGTTCAATGCCGTAGAGCGGCATCTCGATAGTATTTCTGAGCGGATCACAAAATCAAATGAATTAGTGATCGCTTATAATTTTAAACCCCGCGATCTGAGAAAAGATAACTACCTGAAGGATCAGTTGCCAACGCCCGAGCTGAATGAATTTATAAAATTAGAACGATTACGCGGCTCCGAAATGCTGAATACACTGCTGGTTGAGCGATATAACAGAGATGCCATTCCGGTGTCGGTATTAATACTAACTATTATTGGTGCTGTATTGGCATCCCGCAAAATAAGAGGCGGTAGTGGACTTCATCTGGCCATTGGAGTTATAATCAGTGTGCTGTATATTTTGTTCAGCAGGTTCTCTCTGGTCTTTGCCACCAAAGGGAATTTTACGCCTTTTATTGCTGCCTGGACACCAAATATTATTTTTGGCTTGCTGGCTTTTTACCTGTATAAAAAAGCCCCTAAATAAAAAAAGATGAGGTTTATCATGTTATCCAAACTTTCCCTTAAAACTTTTGTTTTAAAAGCATCCGCATCGTAATTTTAAACAGCTATCTGAATGCATTGTAATTCTGTTAACGGTATCAAAATTTAATTTTTTTTCACTAATTTATAATTAACAATTTTATGGGTATTATTAAAAATAGATTTAAAGAGAAAGCAGATTTGATTGCTCTGGAAATTAAAGGGATGTTAAAAGAACATGGTGATAAAGTAATTGGCGAAGTAACCCTAAGCCAGATCTATCAGGGTATGCGGGGTATCACTGCATTAGTTTCCGAAACGTCTTTATTAGATGCACAGGATGGTATTCGTTTTCGCGGATATTCAATACCTGAGTTAAGAGAAAAATTACCCAAAATACCAGGCGGAACAGAACCATTGCCTGAGGGTTTATTTTATCTGATGCTGGTAGGGTCACTTCCAACAGAGGATGAAGTACATCATTTGAGCAGTACCTGGCAACGCCGCAGCCATGTGCCGAATTACGTTTTTGCTTCTATTGAAGCGCTGCCTATTAGTGCACATCCAATGACGCAGTTTGTAATTGCCATAATGAGTCTGCAAACAGAAAGTCATTTTTCGAAGCGATATGCAAAAGGGATGAGTAAAACAGAATATTGGGATGCTGTTTTTGATGATTCCATGGATTTGATTGCCCGTTTACCCCGTATTGCGGCTTATATCTATCGTCGTAAATATAAAAATGGTGAACATATTCAACCAAACGGTTTACTAGATTGGTCGGGTAATTTTGCCCATATGATGGGGTTTGAAGAAGAAGGATTTCACGAATTGATGCGTTTGTATATGACCATACATGCCGACCATGAAGGTGGAAATGTATCAGCACATACAACCCATTTAG